>JAKVKZ010000041.1 GCA_022484565.1 Muribaculaceae bacterium | reverse complement strand
CTTTTAATAGTGGCAACCATTGTGTTCGTGCTGACTCTCGGCTTGACTGGATTTGCCTGCGCCATCCTTTTCTACGTGATTCTCTCTTTCGTCACCAAGGTCAAGGCTTAAGGCTTACTCCTTCCCTGCCATTTTCGCTCGATGGCATAATATTTGTTCGTTCTTCTAATATTTTTATCATGAATACTCGTTTGCTTTTATCACTTGCTTTATCTTTTGTCTGCTTTTGTGCTGCCAGTTCTGGTGTCGTCCGCAATGGCAATTCAGTCACGGTGCAGCTTTCAGGCAATAATTCTGGTGCTCCGCGCTATGTCAGACTTCAAGTGCTTGGCCCGCGCATTATCCGTGTACAGGCTTCTCCTTCTGCTATTGATGTTGGCAAAAAGAGCCTTATCATTGTGCCGCAGTCATCCTCTGTGCCTTTCACGGTGCAGGAAGCCGGTGATTCTGTGCGCATCTCCACAAGTGATGTCTCTGCCCACGTCTGCACTTCCGATGGGCAGGTGTCGTTTTTCAACGCTTCGGGCCACCCCATTCTCCGCCAGGCTCCTTCGGGCATGACGTTCAAGCCGATTACTGTTGACGGCACTCATGGCTATTCATGGCGGTTGCGCTTCCTCAGTCCCGACGATGAGGCTTTCTATGGCCTTGGACAGCATCAGGCAGGCGAAATGAATTATAAGGGCAAAAACGAGGAACTGTTTCAGTACAACACTAAAATATCCCTGCCTTTCATTGTCAGTAACCGCAATTATGGCATTCTGTGGGACAGCTATTCTCTTTGCCGTTTCGGCAGTCCTGATGACTATCAGCAGCTTGGCCGCATTTTTGACATTTCCGATGCTCAAGGCCATGCAGGTAGTCTGACTGGCGTTTACACCGATGCCGACGGCCATTCTGTCACGCGTTCTGAGGATTCCATCTATTTTGAGAATCTTGCCACTGTCAAGAATCTGCCCAAGGATTTTTCGCTGCATGGCTCGCATGTCACTTTCAGTGGCTTCATTTCGGCTAAGTCTTCGGCGGTTTATCGTTTCATCCTCTATTATGCCGGTTACACTAAGGTATATATCAATAATGAACTTGTTGTGCCTGAGATTTGGCGCACTGCGTGGAATCCTAATTCCCGCAAGTTTTCTGTCAATCTCAAGGCTGGTGTGCGTGTCCCTATCCGCATTGAGTGGCAGCCCGACGGTGAAGTGTCCTATTGTGGCCTTCGCGCCCTTGCTCCTGTCTCTGAGGCCGAGCAGGGCAATCTCTCCATTTGGAGTGAGATGTCGCCCGATTTGGACTATTATTTCATTGGCGGCAATTGCATCGACGATGTAATTGCGGGCTATCGCCAACTCACTGGCAAGGCTGAAGTGATGCCGCGTTGGGCCATGGGTTTCTGGCAGAGCCGTGAGCGTTATGCCACGCAGCATCAGGTGGTTTCCACTCTTCAGGAATTCCGCCGCCATGGTCTGCCCATCGACAATATCGTGCAGGATTGGTTTTATTGGAAAGAGGATCAATGGGGCAGTCATCAGTTCGATCCTCTCCGCTATCCTTCGCCGCAGTCTATGCTCGACAGCATACACTCGCTGCACGGACGTTTCATGATTTCCGCATGGCCCAAATTCTATGTCAACACTGATAATTTCAAGGCTTTCGACAGCCATGGATGGATGTATCGTCAGGCTGTCACCGACAGTATTCGTGATTGGGTGGGTTCAGGTCATGTAGGCTCATTCTACGATGCCTATAGCGCCGACGCACGCCGCCTTTTCTGGAAGCAGATTGATGATAATCTCTATTCACGCTTCAATCATGGCATTGATGCTTGGTGGATGGATGCCAGTGAGCCTAACATACGCGACTGCACCGACATTGGCTATCGCAAACGGCTTTGTGGCCCTACTGCTCTCGGTCCTTCAACTGAATATTTCAACGCTTATGCGCTCATGAATGCTGAGGCTATCTATAATGGTCAACGTGCCTCTGCGCCAGGCAAACGCGTATTCCTGCTCACCCGTTCGGGTTTTGCAGGCCTACAGCGTTACAGCACTGCCTCTTGGAGCGGCGACATTGCATCTCGCTGGGAGGATATGCGCTCGCAGATGACTGCCGGCCTCAATTATTGCATCAGTGGCATCCCGTTCTGGGGAATGGACATTGGTGGCTTCTGTGTCGAGGACAGGTATGTGGCTGCCCAGAAGCAGTTTGAGAGTGATGGTACTGAGAATGCCGACCTTGCCGAATGGCGCGAACTTCAGGCTCGCTGGAATCAGTTTGGTGCTTTTGTGCCTATCTACCGCTCCCATGGCCAGTATCCTCTTCGCGAACCGTGGAACCTTGCCCCTGCATCGCATCCGTGCTACTTGAGCATCGACTATTATTTGCATCTCCGCTATCGTCTCATGCCTTACATCTATTCTTTGGCCGGCATGACTTGGCTGCGCGATTACACTCCCATGCGCGCCCTTGTCATGGATTTCGAGGGCGATGCCAACGTCAACAATATCGGCGACCAATGGATGTTCGGCCCTGCCTTGATGGCTTGCCCTGTCAGCACTTACAAGGCGCGTTCACGCGAGGTGTATTTCCCCAAGGGTTGCGGCTGGCGCGATTTCTACACTGGCCGACACATCCAGGGTGGGCAACGTCTTTCGGTGGATGCTCCTTATGAGCAGATCCCGCTCTTTGTCCGCGAAGGTTCTATCATTCCTTTCGGCAAACCAATGCAATATTCCGACGAGAAGCGTCCCGACAACATCACCTTGCTGGTCTATTCGGGTGCTGATGGCTCTTTCACCCTCTACGAGGACGATGGTGTCACTTACAATTACGAGAAAGGCGCGTATTCCACCATTCCTATCACCTACGATGATTCTGCCAAGTCACTCACCATCGGTTCACGCAGCGGTTCTTTCAAGGATATGCTCGCCACCCGTCATTTCAATGTCGTGCTTGTCCCCGTTAATTCTTCTGCTCAGTTCAATTTGGATTCGGTTGGCCGTTCCGTCACTTACACTGGCGCTTCAGTCACTGTATCTCTAAAATGACATAATCCAATAATGCTGGAGCCTGCCATTTTCGCAGATGGCACGATATTTGCCAATCATTGAATATTATGTAATAATAATTTTATGACATTTCTACTTATCCTCATAATTCTTCTCATTCTGCTGTTTCCGCTTTTTCGGATAATGTTCCCTTTGTGGCGTGCCTATCACAAAATGAAGAAGTCGTTCAACCAGCAATATGATTCACAGGATGGCGATGAGGATGATTACTCTGGCGAAAATTATAACCAACATCAATACTCCAGAAAGATTTTTCAAAGCGATGAAGGTGAATATGCCGATTTTGAGGAAATTTCCGAATCTAATGCCGAAAACTCCACAACACGTACTGAAACCAGCCGTTCATCGCGCTCAGTTAAGGAGGAATCTCAAATAACTGATGCCGATTTCGAGGAGATAAATTGACTTTCTATTCCAGTATATTTACAATATATTTTTATTTAACTTATATGGGCATTAATCTTGCTCACTTATGAATTATCTTTGCATCGGTAAAAGTTAAGGCGCATTTTCCAGCATGTTCATAAAAAGGAAAATTAAAAGCCCACTTTTATTTGTATTTGCACCAAGCATAAGTTATCTTTGCATAGAAGAAAACAACAACCATATATATTTACATGAATTATGAAAATTGGAGACAAACTGCCTGAAGTGCTCGGACTTGACGCCAACGGCAACACAATAAAGTCCAGCGATTTTGCCGGCAAAAAATTAGTGATTTATTTCTATCCGAAGGATATGACTCCGGGTTGCACTGCCGAGGCTTGCAGCCTCACCGAAGGTTACGGCGCTCTGCTCAAGGCTGGTTATGCCATAGTCGGGGTAAGCAAGGACAGCGCTGATTCACACAAGCGTTTCGCTGAAAAGTATTCATTGCCTTTCCCTCTCATTTCCGACGTTGACCTCACGCTCAACAATCTGTTCGGCGTTTGGCAAAAGAAGAAAATGGCTGGACGTGAATACATGGGCACTGTCCGCACCACATTTGTCGCCGATGAGAATGGCGTTATCACGCACATCATCGACAAAGTTCAGACCAAGGACAGCGCAAACCAAATTCTTAACTTGAAATAATAAACTATTAATATGGAAGATTCAGAAGAATTGAAAAAAGAAGAACAACCTGCAGCTAAGGCTGAAAAGGCTGAGCACGCACAAGTGCCGTCAGAGAAACTGAAAGCGCTGCAAATCGCCATGGACAAAATCGACAAGACTTTCGGACACGGCTCTATAATGAAAATGGGTGATGACTCGTTTGAACAAATCGACGTAATTCCAACAGGCTCTATCGGACTTGACTTCGCTCTTGGCGTTGGTGGATACCCTCGTGGCAGGATCATTGAAATTTATGGTCCTGAATCATCAGGTAAGACCACTCTTGCCATTCATGCCATTGCCGAGGCCCAGAAGGCTGGCGGCATTGCTGCCATAATCGATGCCGAACATGCGTTCGACCGTTTCTATGCCGAATCTCTTGGCGTTGACGTGAACAATCTTTGGATTTCTCAGCCTGACTGCGGCGAACAGGCACTTGAAATTGCCGACCAGCTCATCCGCTCTTCAGCCATCGACGTGATTGTCATCGACTCTGTCGCTGCCCTCACCCCACGCGCTGAAATTGAAGGCGACATGGGCGACAAGCAAATGGGATTGCAGGCCCGACTGATGTCGCAAGCTCTCCGCAAACTCACAGCCACCATTTCCAAAACCAACACCACCTGCATATTCATCAATCAGCTCCGCGACAAACTTGGAGTGATGTTCGGCTCACCTGAGACTACAACCGGCGGCAACGCACTCAAGTTCTATTCATCTGTCCGCCTCGACATCCGCCGTATCGGCCAAATTAAGGACGGTGAGGAAGTTCTCGGAAATCTCACTCGCGTTAAAGTCGTGAAGAACAAGGTTGCGCCCCCATTCCGCAAAGCTGAATTTGAGATTCTGTTCGGCAAGGGCATTTCCAAAATTGGTGAAATCGTTGACCTTGGCGTAGCACAAGGCATCATCAAAAAGAGTGGAGCATGGTTCTCCTACGAAGGCACACGCCTCGGACAAGGACGCGATGCTGCCAAGGCAACTATCGAGGACAATCCAGAATTAGCCGAAGAACTTGAGGCTAAAATCATGGATGCCTTGCACAATGCCAATAAAAAGGAATAATTTCCGAAGAATTCCTTAGTAAATTTCTAAAAGTCGTCCCTGCTCTGTAGGGGCGGCTTTTTATCCATAATCCACGCCCGAAATCAGCGGAAAAGCTAATGTAAAGGTTAAAATAATCTGAAAAAAAGGCACTTCGGCTGCCTAATTATGCCCCTTAAGGCTGTTTTTTTGGCTTATGTCAGTAATCTTTTATACCTTTACACCCAGATTTGAATTTTGACTTTAATGAATACAAAGACTTTTGAATATATTGTTGGCGAAGCTATAAAAGCTCCTTCAGGCCACAATTCTCAGCCATGGAAATTTCATTTTGCTGACGATTCCACTATTGAATTAATTCCGGATTTTTCACGCAGTTTGCCCGTCGGTGACCCTGGCAACCGCGAACTTTACATTTCTGTGGGATGCGCAGTGGAAAATCTTTGTCTCGCAGCTCAGCAGGTGAAATTGGCTTCCGACGTAAGCATCTCGCCGGAGAAAGTCATTGTGCATTTCTCTCCCGCAAATCACACTGAAATTCGCCCAACTACGGGCATGATTGCCTCACGCCAGACCAATCGCGGTACTTACGATGGCACTATTATTCCAGCTGAATATATCCGATTGCTCGTCACCATGTCGGGCGCTAAAATATTTGCCAACGGCAGTCACGAATTCGGGATTATCACCAATTTTGTCGAAAAAGCTGGCGAAAATCTCATCAACGACGATGCGTACAAAGAAGAGCTGAAAACTTGGATGAGATATAATAAGGACCAGGCTGAAGCCTCCGGCGACGGTTTGAGTTATGACGTATTCGAGGCTCCTAACATGCCTCTCTGGATTTCAGCTCCAGTAATGAATTACATGATTAATGCCACCGCACAAATCAAGATGGAGCACAAAAAGATTATGTCGTCGTCGCATATCGCCCTATTGATTGCCAAGGAACGCACCATGGAGGGCTTTATTGAACTCGGCAGAACTCTTGAACGCTTCCTTTTGAAAGCCACCACGTTGAATGTCGCCACGGCCTTTATAAATCAGCCGTGCGAAGTTCCCGAAATTGCCAACGATTTGCGCAAGGCTCTTCTTCTTCGCGACAACCCCGACATTCTGCTTCGTCTTGGCCACGCCAATCCGGCAGCACGCTCACGTCGGCGTCCGCTTCAAAGTTTCATTATTTAGTATTTCAGTTTTTTTGAAGTATCAATTTCCGCCTTTACCCACGTCACTGCCGGTAATCGTGATTTCTATGCCCATCGCACTGAGCTTGTCCACCACCACGTGCGAAACGTTCGAATCCGTTATGATTCTGTCAATTTCATCAAGCCCCGCAATCTTTGAGAAGCCCCTGCGTCCAAATTTCGATGAGTCAGCAAGTACCACCACTTTCTGCGCCGATTCAATCATGGCGCGATTAAGCAATGCCTCACGCACATCCGTCGTGGTAATGCCATATTCCAAATCTATACCGTCAACTCCAAGGAAAAGTGTGCTGCATGAAAAATTGGCAAGTGTACTTTCAGCGAATTTTCCAACTACCGACAGACTGCTATGGCGAAGTATTCCGCCAAGCACTATTATGTCCACATTATGAAGTTTCGAAAGAATTTCGGCAACTTCAAGCGAAGCAGTTATCACAGTCAATTTGTCACTGTCGTCAGGATGCATGTTTCTCGCCAATGCGTGAACCGTTGTCCCCGATGCGATTATGATTGAGTCGTTCTTATTGATTAGGCTTGCCCCGAATTTCCCGATTTCATTCTTTTCTTCGATGTTGAGCTTTTCCTTTTCGTTTACACTCCTATTATTAATGTACGGGTTTATCAATATCGCCTTACCATGATTGCGGTAAAGTTTCGATTCCTTTTCAAGTTCAGTCAAGTCCTTTCGTATGGTAACCGACGACACATTTAATAACTCTGACAATTCTGTCACCAGAATATTGTCGTGTTGCATCAGCATGTTTAATATGGTTGCGTGGCGCTCTTCCTTTGTCATAAGAGGTGGTTTAGTTTTTGATTACGCAAATGTAATACTTTTTTTCGTTTCATAGCGAAAGTGTAAATATTATTTTTCTTTATTAGTTTTCTTTCGCATTACATCATCTTTATTTCACACAATTCGTTCTAAAAGCACTAAATTATCCGAATTATGGACATTTTTAAGTTTTCATCATGAAAAAAATGCAATTTTATTTCTTTGATTTTCAGCACTATAAAAAATTTATTGAAATTTTTCTTGAAAAATGTTTTGCAGTGAAAAAAATTGTTTCTACATTTGTTGCGTTTTGAAAGCAATCGAATTCCGAAATAGCATATATTTATCGCTTTATGATTTTAAATGAAAAATGATTCGATTCTATCTTTAACATTACTGATTTTTATAAACGGGTATCATTATGGACTTATCCTCTAAAGAGCAATATGATGTAATCATTATTGGCGGCGGTATCACCGGCACCGGCACTGCACGCGACTGTGCTATGCGCGGACTTAAGGTTCTGCTGCTTGAGCGTTTCGACTTCACCGCAGGGGCCACAGGCCGCAATCACGGTCTTCTCCACAGCGGTGCGCGCTACGCCGTCACTGATGGTGAATCTGCTGCTGAGTGCATTAAGGAAAATATGATTCTCCGTAAAATCGCAAGTAATTGCGTTGAGCAGAATGATGGATTGTTCATCACTCTTCCTGAAGATGACCTTGATTATCAAGCGAAATTCGTCACTGCCTGCCAATCAGCCGGCATAAGTGCCGAAATCATTGATCCTGAAGAGGCAAAAATCCTCGAACCATCTGTAAATCAAGACCTGATAGGTGCTGTCCGTGTTCCTGACGGTTCTGTCGACCCCTTCCGTTTGACAATGGCTAATGTTATCGATGCAAAACGTTATGGGGCAAAAATACTTACATATCGAAAAGTAACTAATTTCATCTTTCAGCAAGGACGTGTCGTTGGCGTAGAATCCGTCGATGTACAGACAAAAGAAATGCACAAGGACTACGCCAACGTCACTATTAATGCCGGCGGCATTTGGGGTCACGGCATCGCTGAACTTGCAGGTGTTAAGGTCAATATGTTCCCTGCAAAAGGCGCTTTGCTGATTTTTGGACATCGTGTCAACAATATGGTGCTTAACCGTTGCCGCAAACCTGCCGATGCCGACATTTTAGTGCCGGGCGACACTATTTGCGTTATCGGCACCACTTCAAGCCGAATTCCTTATTCCGAAATCGACTACACTTCTGTCACTCCCGAGGAGGTTGACCTGCTGCTGAGCGAAGGCGAAAAACTTGCGCCGTCGCTTGCCACCACACGCATCCTCCGCGCATATTCCGGCGTTCGTCCGCTTATCGCAGCCGACAACGACCCTACAGGACGCAACATCAGCCGCGGCATCGTGCTTATGGACCATGAGGTTCGCGACGGTGTTCCAGGTTTCATCACTATTTCAGGCGGAAAATTGATGACCTATCGCCTTATGGCTGAATGGGCCACCGATTTGGCTTGCAAGAAACTTAACGTTGATGCCGCCTGCCGCACTGCCACCACTTGCCTGCCGGGTTCCACTGAACAGGGTGAGGAGGAACAAAAACCGAAAAAGCTGTTTTTCTTCGGAAAGACTGCCCACAAGGCTGCCGAAAGCCGCCACGGTTCTTTAACTGATAAAATTCCTACAAGTGACCGTTACGATGATTCTCTCGTTTGCGAATGTGAGGAAGTATCGGTCGGTGAAGTAAAATATGCCATTACCGACTTACACGTCAATAATTTGGTGAATCTCCGCCGGCGCACACGCGTTGGTATGGGCACTTGCCAGGGCGAGCTTTGCGCTTGCCGTGCTGCCGGACTGCTGGGCAAGGCCCACGATTGCGCAGCCAAATCCAAGGAGGATTTGGTGCATTTCCTCAACGAGCGTTGGAAGGGAATGTATCCCGTCGGTTGGGGCGACACTTTATGCGAAAGCCAGTTCACCTCTTGGATTTATGAGGGTGTGTTTGGTCTGGAACAGGGTAACAACGAAAACAATTCAGGAAAATGAAATTCGACACTATAATAATCGGAGGCGGATTAAGCGGTCTCACTTGCGCCATTTCTCTCTCCAAAAAAGGTCAGAAATGCGCGGTTATTTCAGCCGGACAGAGTGCTCTGCATTTCTGTTCAGGGTCTTTCGACCTTCTTGGCTACTCCAATGGATCTCTTGTCAACGAACCGCTGAAGGCCATCGCATCATTACCTGAAACTCATCCTTATTCCCTTTTGGGCGCCGACCGTGTGGCAAGTCTCACCGCCAGTGTTAAACCGTTTTTCTCCGAAATGGGGATAACTTTTCATGGCGACGAATCACGCAATCATTTCCGCATCACCCCGATGGGCGGATTAAAGCCAACTTGGCTCACTCTTTCCGATTTCACACCGATTGAAACTGCCGACAGCCTCCCTTGGAAAAAAGCGGCTATCCTGAATGTCAGCGGCTTCCTCGATTTCCATACGGCTTTCATTGCCGACGGCCTTGAAAAATTCGGCGTCGAATGTTCAATATCTGCTTTCTCTCTGCCTGAAACTGACAGAATCCGCAAGAATCCGAGCGAAATGAGGTCATCGAATTTGGCACGCATTTTTGAGGAAGAGGAAACATTGCGCAAACTTGTCCCGATTGTCAACGAGCGTGGCAAGGATGCCGACATCGTTATTCTGCCTTCAGTTTTCGGTCTGTTCTCATCGCGTTCAATGGAATTGCTGAAGTCGTTGACTTCCGTTCCGATTTGCCTGCTGCCGGCCATTCCGCCATCAGTCCCCGGCATACGCGTTCAATATATCATCCGCGAATATTTCCGTCACCTCGGCGGCATCTACACTCTTGGCGACACCGTGGCAAGCGGAAAATTCAATGGCGATGTGCTCAAATCAATATCCACTGTCAATCAGGGCGACATCGAGCTTAAAGCCGACAATTTCGTTCTGGCATCGGGCAGTTTCTTCAGCCATGGCTTGGCAGCACAGTACAAATGCGTTTACGAGCCGATTTTCAATCTTGATGTTGTGGCTGATGCCGACCGCTCCTCTTGGTGCGACAGCAATTTCTTTGAATCGCAGCCTTACATGAGCTATGGCGTTGCCACCGATGCCGATTTCCACGCCAAATTAGGCGGAAAGTCCATCCGCAATCTCTATGTGGCTGGTTCTGTCCTCAGCGGTTTTAATCCGGTCAAGGAGTCATGCGGTGCAGGGGTTTCCATCCTCACTGCTCTGCATGTGGCTGACCTAATCGCTAAAAAGTAATCACGATGAAAAAGCAACGTTTCAATATAAGCAAGAACAATTTTGAGCAATGCATCAAGTGCACGGTCTGCACTGTTTATTGCCCTGTTTCTGCTGTCAATCCTAATTATCCAGGTCCTAAGCAGGCTGGTCCCGACGGTGAGCGGTTACGCCTCAAAAAGCGCTATTTCTTCGATGAATCACTCAAATATTGCATGAACTGCAAGCGGTGCGAAGTGGCTTGCCCTTCCAACGTGCGCATCGGCGACATCATTCAGTCGGCACGCATCAATTACGGCCCGAAGAATCCAAAGGTACGCGACATCATTCTTGCCAACACTGATATTGTGGGCACCATGTCGTCGGCTTTCGCTCCTATTGTCAACGCCACAGTTGCTTTAAAGCCTGTCAAGGCAGTTATGGACGGCGTTCTTAAAATCGACCACCATCGCACTTTCCCCAAGTATTCATCACAGAAGTTTGAAACTTGGTTCAAGAAATATGCCATGGCTGAACAGGTGAATTTCTCAAAGCATGTCAGCTATTTCCATGGCTGCTATGTCAACTATAATTTCCCGCAGCTTGGCAAGGATTTGGTGAAAATAATGAATGCAATCGGTTACGGCGTGCATCTTCTCGACCACGAGAAATGCTGTGGAGTGGCTTTAATCTCCAATGGCCTCATCAATCAGGCTAAACGTCAGGCTGAAAACAATATGTCGGCAGTCCGCAAATCGGTTATCGACAATAATATGCCAGTCATTGCCACCTCTTCCACCTGCACTTTCACTATGCGCGATGAATATCCGCACCTGCTTGAAATTGATAATTCCGACGTGCGCAGCAGCATTGAACTTGCCACACGCTTTATTTATCGGCTTATTGATTCAGGCGAGGCTAAATTGGCTTTCCGCCCCGAT
Organism: Muribaculaceae bacterium; assembly: GCA_022484565.1. GTDB lineage: Bacteria > Bacteroidota > Bacteroidia > Bacteroidales > Muribaculaceae > JAKVKZ01. Next base: position 16,092 of record JAKVKZ010000041.1, on the reverse strand, counting down.
TTCAAGGCACGCATTGCCTATCACACTCCATGCCACATGGAAAAACTCGGTTGGGGCATTTATTCCACCGCCCTTCTTCAAATGATTCCAGGTATCGATTTCACCATACTCGACTCGAATTGCTGCGGCATTGCCGGCACTTACGGTTTTAAAAAAGAAAATTACGCTACCTCTCAGGCCGTCGGCGCTCCGCTTTTCCGCCAAATCGAAAGTCTTCACCCCGATTTCGTGGCCACCGACTGCGAAACGTGCAAATGGCAAATCGAGATGTCAACATCGGCCAAAGTGCTCAATCCGATTTCCATTATTGCCGATGCTCTCGATGTGGAAGCTACCAGGAAACTTAATTGAATCTGAACGTTTATAGAATCTGAACTATTTATTAATAACATAAACTGTATAACTAATGTCTAACTTTTTAGCACCTCCTGCCTATAAACCTGAAATACAAGATCAGGAAAAAGTGCGCTCTAAATATAAGAGTATGCGCTGGCAGGTATTTCTGGGTATCTTTATAGGATACGCAGGCTTCTACATCGTCAGGAAGAATTTCTCAATGGCTATCCCGATGCTTGCACCGTTTGGCTTCGAGAAAGGCGAACTTGGCGTTGTACTTTCCATGAATGCGATTGCCTACGGATTTTCTAAATTCATCATGGCAAGCGTGTCCGACCGCAGCAATGCGCGTAAATTCCTGCCTCTCGGTCTGATTCTGGCTGCCGTTTCCATGATGTTTATGATCGTTCCGATTCAGTGGATTGGAGCTGAGCATAAAACATGGGCTATCATTCTGATGGCTGCCCTCAACTTCCTTGTTGGCTGGTTCAACGGTATGGGTTGGCCTCCTTGCGGACGTGTCATGACTCACTGGTTCTCCATTAAGGAACGTGGCTCTTGGATGTCGGTCTGGAACTGTGCCCACAATGTTGGCGGTGCGCTCGTTGGCCCTATGGCTGTTTACGGTGCCGTCTGGTTCGGCTCTTGGTTCTATGGCACTCAGGCCGACCATTATTTCCTTATTGGTACTTACGCATTCCCTGCAGCCGTGTCAATTCTGATTGCTATTGTGGCTTATTGCCTCATTCGCGACACTCCTCAATCCTGCGGACTTCCTTCCATCGAGAAATACCGCAACGATTTTGCTAAGAACTACACTGAAAAATCCGAAGAGGTTCTTTCCACTAAGGAAATATTCAAAACGGTTCTCTCCAACAAGTTCCTTTGGTACATCGCTTTCGCCAACGCTTTCGTTTACATGGTCCGTTACGGATGTCTCGACTGGGCTCCTACTATCTTGACTGAAAAGGGTATCGACATCAAGAATGCTGGTTGGGCTTATTTCTCTTACGAAATTGCCGCCATCCCTGGCACTCTGATTTGCGGTTGGCTCAGCGACCATGTTTTCCATGGCCGTCGTGCGGTGCCTACCATCATTTTCATGGCTATCGTAGCTGTATTTGTAATAATTTACTGGCAGTTCCTCGACAATATCAATGTCGTCGTCACCTGCCTTATCGCAATCGGGTTCTTCATCTATGGTCCTGTAATGCTTATCGGTGTTCAGGCTCTCGACCTTGCTCCTAAAAATGCTGCCGGAACGGCTGCCGGCCTTACCGGTTTCATGGGGTATGTTCTCGGAACGGCCCTCCTCGCCAACGTTGTCATCGGCTATGTGGCTCAGGCTTGGGGCTGGAACTGGACCTTTATTCTCCTGATTGCCGCCTGCCTTATCTCCATCATCTTTATGGGCTTCACCTATAAGGAAGAACAATATCTCGCAAAGAACAACAAATAAATCAACTTAGTATTAATAATTAAAAACAAGACTTTTATGTGTAAAAATCTTATTCGACTTGGCTTTGCCAGCATGTTACTGGTGGCCTTCGCATCTTGCTCGGATGAACAGCAGTTCACCAATGAGAATACCGATGCCAAAAGAATTGACATTACCCAAATTTCCAGTGACATGGCTAAAGTTCGCGACTATGTCCCTCTTTATGCCGTCATTGCTCACCGTGGCTCCACTTTCTGGACTCCTGAAGAAACTGAGGCTTCTTGGCGTTGGGCTCGCGAAATGGGTGCCGACTATCTCGAATCTGACATGCAGGCCACCAAAGATGGTGTAGTTCTTGCTAATCACGACGAGAACTTGAAACGTACCACTAACGTTGAGGACGTTTATTCTGACTATGTTCCTTCTACTCGCAAAGATTTCTACCGCAGCTTCAAAAATGCTGACGGCTCCCAGCACTTCTCTGAAGCCGACATCGAAGCTCAATATCAACGCGACGTGAACGATTTCCGTACTTATTACACTATGTCCTACTATTATGCCGAACTCCTTAAGCTCGACGCTGGTACATGGTTCAACGACGGTACTCCTGAGCAGGCTCGCCCTTCTTTCTCACAGAAGACTGGCACTCATCTCTATGTTTCTGCCCTTCAGGACCAAATCGCTTATGCTCAAGGCAAAATGCTCAACCGTGACGCTAACGGCGAACGCATCCTCCCTTATCACATCAAGGCTAAATATCAGAACATGACTTTGGAGCAAATCTACAACGCAACCAAGAAGACTGCTAAATGCGACGATTCAAGCGTTGAATATAGCTATGCTGCCAAATATATGGATTTCGTTGAATATGATTTTAGCAACGCTTACGTAGCTGACCCTCAGGACACTGGTAACCGTCCTGGCGTTTACATCGAATTCAAGGAATCTTGGCTCAACCCTAAAGATATGGAAGTCCGCGTTTACAACGTTCTTAACGAATGTGGCTGGAACATCATCACTAAGCCTGAAAACACTGCCAATCCTTTCTACAAGAGTGGTAAGGTAAATGTTGGCAACACCAATGGTAAGGTTATCCTCCAAACGTTCTCATTCGATGCTCTTCACCGTGCTTTCGGCGTATTCCAAGGTAAAGTTCCTATGTGCTACCTCCTTTGGACTGGCGACAACTATGCTACCGACTTGAACTACGCTACTCCTACCGGTTATGCTGACTTCATCAACTATAGCCTCGAAAATGGTGCTCACATCTTAGGCCCGGCTATCTCTGGTGCTCCTAACAACTATCCTGAGATGAACAAACCTTGGCAGGCTTACATGATTCGCAAGTCAGGTATGCTCAACCACCCGTATTCTTTCGACTCTTATGCTCAAATGTCAAAGTACATGGGCTATTACACCGACTATTACGGACAGGGCAACACCACTGAATTTGATGATTTGTTGTCACTCACAATTCCTGCTACTTCCTACACCAACTTCACCGGTTCTAAATCTGTTCCTGTTTATTTGGATGGCTATTTCACTAACCGCACTGAAATCTCTTTGCGCTACATGCTTGAGAATGGTTTCCGTGGCAACGCTAACTTGCCTAATCCTTTCCATGCTGGACAGAAATACGACAACTCACAAGCACCTACTACTGTTCCTGATGCAGAGGCAACTTTAACTCGTCTTGGTTACTAATAGGTCTTATTTTTATAAACATCAAACCGAATAAAGAAAATGAAAAGATATTTTTTAATACCTGTTTTGGCTCTTTTTGCCATTGCTGCTAACGCACAGGATTTCGATACAAATCCCACTTTGAAAGTGGACAATAATGACGCGCACTTCACTATCGGTGCTCGTATGATGACTGATGCCGCTTACTATCACAGTGATTTCACTCCGCTTCAGTCGGGTGCTTCTATCACCGATGCTCGTATCCGCACATCTATGACCTACAAAGATTGGTATTTCTATGCTGACTTTGGTTTTGGCGGCGGTAAATTCGCTCAAAAGAACATTTTCCTTCAGTATTCTAAGGAAGACGCTTCCGGCAACAATCACGCCATTAAGGTTGGTTACTACAACGACCCTGCAGGTTCTATGGCCCGCTTGACTTCTCTTGGAAGCTATCACTTCATCTCACGTCCTGGTTCTTCCAACGCTCTCGGTGAAGGCCGCGAACTTGGTATCACTTACAAATTCACCAACAAGAATTTCACTGCTTATCAAGGTGTGTTCACTGAAAACCAATACAACAAGATTGACGCTGGTTTCAATGGCCTTACAGTCAGTGGTCGTTGGTTGTATCGTCCTATCAAGGATGACAATCAGACATTGCATGTAGGTGTTAATGCCCGCTTCTCTCATCTTGGCGGTGGCGTTGCTTACAACAATACTCTCAAAAAGACTCTCTCTTTGGGACAAGCTCTTGAGACTTACGTTGACGAGGATAATCAGTTCGTTTCCTGCGACCTCGATTGGGCCAACAACGTGTTTGACCTCGGCGCTGAAGCTTTGTATCACAACGACAAAATGTTCATCCGTGGTGAATTCATGTACAAGAGCGTAACTAAAAAACGTGACTCCGAAACTCTCTTTGAGGCATCCAACACTAATATTGATACTTGGGGTTCTCTCGCATGGTGGGAAGCTGCAAATCCTATCCGCACCAACAAGTTCTACGGTGGCTATGCTGAGGCTGGTTTCCTCGTATTCGGCAATCCTTACCACTACGACCTTAAGGAAGGTGTTCTCAGTGGCCTCAATGGTAAAGCTCTTGAAATTGTGGCTCGCTTCAACTACACTGGCTTGAACGACATCAATAAGGGTGAATACTTCTCAGCTGGCCGTAACCAATACTATCCTAACGGTTATATGGAAGACTGGCCTTACGCTTCAAGCAGCGTTGGCGGCGGTAAAATCTGCTCCTACACTATTGGCGTAAACTACAGCTTCAACAAGTATGTGTTGGCTATGTTGGACTACACTTACAGCAGCCTGAAAAAGGATTTACTGCCTTACGACAAGAACTTCCACGCTGTTCAGGCACGTGTTCAGTTCACATTCTAAGGGACCATGCTCTTTCATAGAGATAAGCGTTTAATTTGTAAATCTTCTACCAATCCATAATATTTCAATCGGGATTTAATTCCCATCTTGGACAAAGAGTTCATTTTTTCATGGCGTATCCTGCACTTGGGTGTCGGATACGCTTTTTTATGCCTTTATCCTCTCACCATCATTATGTGTGGTATTCCGTCTTCCATGAATTCTTCTGATGTCTGCCTGAAGCCGAACCGCTCGTAAAAGCTTTTCGCGTAAGTTTGCGCCATTATCTTTATCTTGTCGGCATGCATCATTTCTTCAGCAATCTTTATCCCCTCTTTCATTATCATTTCTCCAAGTCCGCATCCTCTTCTTGTGGTCAGCACTCTTCCTATCGACGTTTCTTCGTAGGCTATTCCCTTCTCTATCACTCTCAGGTATGCCACTATCTCATCTCCGTCTTTCAGTGTCACATGATATGCATGGCTGTCAATTCTGTCGAGGTCTTGGTATGCGCAGTTTTGCTCCACCACGAACACTGCCGCACGCACTCTGAGAATTTCGTACAGCTCTTCCTTTGTCAATTCTTCGTATTTCTTTATTGTCAATTCCATTTCTTTTCTTTTTTCATTTTTTGCAAAATTACTCCTATTTTCCTGATTCATGCCATTATGCCTCCGCTTTCTCTTTCAAAATATACTTCCTTATTTTTGCTATTGCCCTCCTCTTCCACTATCTTTGCATAAAAATTTCTATTATGCGTCAACCAAAAGAACAATCTGCCGACCGCAAGGACAATATACAGTCCTGGCAGGCAACTGAGGATTCCACTCTCATTGCCACTGCCGAGCATTTCCTTTCTGACCACAAGCCTTCCAAAATAAAGTCGATGCTCTCTCACATGCAGTTTGCCGTCAACGACGTTCCGTCAAGCCAATTCGACCTTCCTGTTAAGGCCGGCGACAAATTCTCTGTGAATTTCGGCCAGGCGTTCCGCGTGTTCCACAACACCCGCGTGAAGCTCGTCTATGAGGACGAGGATATTCTTGTCATCAACAAGGGCTATGGAGTGCTGTCGATGAGTACCGACAAAATCAAGGACGGCACGGCCTACAGCATCATGCGCGAATATGTCCGCTACCACGACCCTCATGCCAAGGTCTTCATCATTCATCGCCTCGACCGCGACACATCCGGCCTGATGATGATTGCCAAGACGGTCCGCGCTCAGGAGGAAATGCAGCATAATTGGAAAAATATGGTGCTCAACCGCAAATATGTGGCTGTGGTGGAAGGCATTGTCGAGCAGGACGAAGGTGTTATCCGCAGTTATCTTGCCGAAACTTCTCAATTCGAGGTGTATTCCACCGATGATGAGGCCAACGGCAAACTTGCCATCACCCGCTACAAAAAGTTGAAGTCTGGTCATGGCTACACTCTCATGGAATTTGAACTCGACACTGGTCGTAAAAATCAGATTCGTGTCCACACTCACGACATCGGCCACCCAATCGTCGGCGACCGCAAATATGGTGCGCATCCCAGCCCTATCCACCGCCTTGCCCTTCATGCGCAGACTCTCCGCTTTGTGCATCCCATCACCCGCAAGGAAATGGATTTCTCCACTCCTATCCCCGCCAAATTCCTGCATCTTCTCGGCTGATAATTTCTAACGGTTTAATTCTTCAATTATGAAAATAGCTATCATCAACGGTCCTAACCTTAATCTGCTCGGCGTTCGTGAACCGGGCATCTATGGTTCACGCGATTTCAATTCTTATCTCGATGGCCTGCGCAAACTTTATCCCAATGTGGAACTGAGCTATTTCCAGAGCAACTGCGAAGGAACTATTATTGATGAAATTCAGAATCAGGGCTTTAAAGTCGATGGAATTATTCTCAATGCCGGTGCCTACACCCACACTTCCATCGCTATTGCCGATGCCATTCGTGCTGTCAAAGCTCCAGTCGTGGAGGTGCATATCAGCAATGTCCACGCCCGCGAGGATTTCCGCCACGTTTCCATGATTTCATCGTCCTGCCTCGGCGTGATTGCCGGATTTGGCCTCAATAGCTATCGCCTTGCTCTCGAAGCCCTCATCGCTCCTGAAAATTGATGGAAGAGGATATCGACGACTACATATTAAGCCATATCGATGCCGAGGGCGATTTGCTCGCTCAGCTCGACCACGACACGCATCTGCGCATTCTTAATCCGCGCATGTGCTCTGGCCATCTGCAGGGACGTATGCTGAAGATGTTCGTCCGCATGATTCGTCCGCGCCGCATTCTCGAAATTGGCACTTTCACTGGTTATTCCGCCCTTTGCCTTGCCGAGGGGCTTGATGATGGCGGCGAAGTCCACACCGTTGAAATCGACGACGAACTTGAGGATTTCATCCGCTCGCACGTTTCAGCCTCGCCTTTTGCTGACAGAATTCACATCCACATAGGCGATGCCGCTTCAGTTGTCCCCACCATCGACGGCGATTTCGACCTTGCTTTCATCGATGCCGACAAGCGCGAATATTGCGAGCATTATTCACTCGTTTTCCCCCGTGTCCGCGCTGGCGGATTCATCATTGCCGACAACACTCTTTGGGACGGTAAAGTCGTGAATCTCGGTGGAAATAAGCTTGATGCGCAGACTGCCGGCATCCTGCGTTTCAACGACATGATTGCCTCCGATTCCCGCGTCGAGAAGGTCATTCTTCCTGTCCGCGACGGCCTTACTATTATCCACAAGAAATAGCCTCCTATTTCTCCATTCTCCGCCTCTGCCATTTCTGTTTTTGCAATTTTATGCAACATCCCATATTTTTCCGTATCTTTGCACCCGAATCAGCTGCAAAAGAGCAGCCTAATAAAATGCAAATATGGAATCTACCCGTTTATCTAAAATAGAGCGCCTCATCCAAAAGGAATTGAGCGAAATTTTCCGCCTCGAGACGGCAAAAACTCATGGTGTGCTGATTTCTGTCAGCACTGTCCATGTTGCTGCCGACCTCAGCACGGCCCGTGTCTATCTCAGCATTTTCCCTTCCGGCAACGGCAAGAAAATCCTCGACAACATCAAGGCCAACACCAAGACCATCCGCTTCAATCTCGGACAGAAAGTCCGTTTCCAGCTTCGCAAAATTCCCGAACTCAATTTCTTCATTGATGATTCTCTCGACTACATCGACCATATCGACGACCTTTTGAAAAAGGACGAACCTAAGGAATGAGCCTCATTCTCAAAATAGCGTTCCGTTATCTGAAGTCGAAAAAGACTCACAGTGCAGTCAACATCATTTCGATTATTTCGGTCTGTGGTGTTGCTGTCACCACTGCTGCGCTCATTTGCGTGCTTTCCGTCTTCAACGGCTTTTCCGGTCTTATCGGTTCCAAACTTGCCAAGCTCGATCCGCAAATCAAGATTGCTCCTGCCGTCGGCAAGACCATTTCCAATGCCGACAGCGTCGTTAAGGCGGTAAGTGCCATTGATGGTGTGCAGATTGCTTTGCCCACCGTCGAGGACCATGCTTTGGCCATGTTTGGCGATTATCAGATGCCTATCCGCCTCAAGGGTGTACCTGCCGATTACGATTCCGTCACAAGTCTGCGCAAGGTCATTGTCGATGGCGATTACACTCTCAGCGATTCGGTCACCAAAAATGCCACCCTCAGTGTGGGCGTGGCCATGCAGTTGCACGCGCGTCCCGACAATCTCACCATGCTCCGCATCTATGCCCCGCAGCGCATCGGCAAGGTCAATCTTGCCAACCCAATCGGTGCATTCCGTGCCGATTCCATGTTTGTCGGCGGTGTCTATCAGGTTGAGCAGGGCGAATACGACAAGGATATGGTTTTTGTCCCAATTTCTGTTGCCCGTGATTTGTTCGATTACGATTCCGAGGCTTCGTTTGTCGAAGTCCGTCTTGTAGCAGGTGTTGACGAGGCTATGGTCCTCCAGCACATCAAATCCGCTCTCGGCAATTCCTACACCGTCAAGAATCGCTTGATGCAGCAGTCGGAGGCTTTCCGTCTTGTCAATGTCGAGAAGTGGGTTACCTTCCTTTTGCTTGGTTTCATCCTCATCATAGCCACTTTCAATGTCATCAGCACCTTGTCGCTGCTCATCATCGAAAAGGACGAGAGCATCCGCACTTTCCGTTGTCTTGGCGCCACCAAAAAGCAGATTACCCGCATTTTCGTCACCGAAGGTTGGCTTATTTCCCTCACTGGCGCAGTTTTCGGCATCATTCTCGGCCTGATTCTTTGCTGGGTGCAGCAGACTTATGGCCTCATCACACTTCAGGGCGACACCAGCACCATGATTGTCCGCGCCTATCCTGTGCAAATCATTTTCTCCGACATTCTGGTCGTCTTTGCACTTGTGGCTGCCGTCGGATTGCTTACATCTTTCGTCACATCTTTCCTGATGCGTCATCGTCTCAACGTCACCGCCTGAAAATCCGCCTCTCCAATCCCTTATTTCAACCCCGCATTAATTCCATAATATTACCATCAATAATGGCCTAAAACCATCCTAATCCAAAAATTTACATGAAATTTTGGATTATAATCCAAAAAATCATGCTTTTTTTTGGATTAGCCAATAATTCTCATTATTTTCGCAAAGTAATTCTAAACTCGTCAAGATTATGATTAAGCGGAAACTTCAGGCAGTTATTGAGAAAAATCTCTTTAAGGGCAAAGCCATTATCGTGGTCGGTGCGCGGCAAGTGGGCAAAAGCACTTTGTTGCAGCAGATTTTGGATAATTCGCAGGCTAAGGCTATCGTTTTGAATTGCGACGAGCCTGAAGTCAACGAATCTCTCGCGCATATCAACACCCCGGAGCTGAAATTGCTCATTGCCTCAAATCGCATTGTGGTGATTGACGAGGCGCAGCGTGTGCCGGGCATCGGGCTGGCTCTTAAACGCATCATCGACAATTTCCCTGATGTGCAGCTCCTCGTTTCTGGCTCTTCCTCTTTGCAGTTGCGCGACAGCCTGAATGAGCCGCTCACTGGCCGTAAATACGAATATTTCCTTTATCCTTTTTCCTCGGCTGAACTCTTTTCCCATAGCGGTTTGCTCTCGGTGAAGCAGGCTCTTGAGCCTCGCCTGATTTTTGGCTCTTATCCCGACGTTATCAATCACCCGGGCGAAGCAAGGGAACTGATTCTGAACATTGCCGATAGTTATCTTTACAAGGACATTCTTGCTCTCGACAATCTCCGAAGGCCAGTTCTGCTCAACAAGTTGCTTACTGTTCTTGCGCTTCAGGTTGGCAGCGAGGTATCCTACAACGAAATTGCGCAAACCATCGGCTCCGACAGCAAGACAGTGGAGAAATACATTGATTTGCTCGAAAAATGCTTTGTGGTTTTCCGTCTCAACGGCTTCAATCGCAATATGCGCACCGAACTGAAAAAAAGCAAGAAAGTTTATTTCTACGATAATGGCGTGCGCAATGCTGTTTTGCAGAATTTCGCCCCTTTGGCTCTTCGTCAGGATGCTGGCGCTCTTTGGGAAAATTTCTTCATTTGCGAGCGAATTAAGGCTAACCAATATAGCCGTCGGTTTGTGCGCAGCTACTTTTGGCGGACCACTCAGCAGCAGGAAATTGACTACATCGAGGAATCCGACGGCAAATTCACCATTTTTGAAATGAAGTGGAACCCCAAAAAGGCAAAGAAGTCCTTCCCAAAATCTTTCCTCGCCACTTATCCCGTCGCTGATTCTGCCGTTATCACACCCGATAACTACCTAAATTACCTTGACATTGAATAATTTCACTCCAGCCGTGCTTGTCGCGGAAAATTAATATTTCATCCATTAGTTGTATAATTGTACAACTTATATTATATTTGCAGATTATTATGAAAAAGAAAATGCAGATATATAACGTCAGCGAGGAACTTGATAGGACATTCGGTGCTGAAGGCACTGAATCCCGTCGGGAGGCCGAGCGTCAAGCGTGGGAGGAGTACAATGCTCAAATATTACTTGATGCCCGCAAAGCATCTGGCATGACTCAGAGTGAACTCGCCGACCGCATTGGAGCTGATAAAAGCTACATTTCAAGGGTGGAACGTGGACTTACAGTCCCTTCCATTGCAATTTTCTATAAAATGGTATCGGCAATGGGGCTAAGCGTTGAATTGCGATAAATTTATGATGCCGACACTCAATTGAAGTGCAAACTTTGCCTTGCCTGTTAAGCCGATATGAAAATTTCTTTGTACCTTTGCACGAATTTTCATAATTTGCTCTCTTCGAGACGCATTTTTTTTGACAAACATTAGTTGACTATGAATATATCTTATAACTGGTTGAAACGCTACATCGATTTCAACCTTAGCCCGAACGAACTCGCGGATGCCTTCACTTCCCTGGGCCTCGAAACGGGTACCGTTGAAAAGGTCGAAACTATTAAGGGCGGACTTGAAGGTCTCGTCGTCGGCAAGGTGCTCACTTGCGTGCCTCACCCCGACAGCGACCACCTGCACGTCACCACCGTTGACCTCGGCGACGGAGATCCCGTCACTATCGTTTGCGGTGCCCCTAACATAGCTGCCGGGCAGCACGTCATCGTCGCTACCGTCGGCACCACCCTCTACGACGGCGACAAGGAATTTAAAATCAAAAAATCAAAAATCCGTGGTGTTGAGTCGTTCGGCATGATTTGTGCCGAGGACGAAATCGGTGTCGGAACTTCTCATGCGGGCACTATCGAACTTCCGCTCGACGTTCCTGCCGGCACTCTTGCCAAAAATTATTATAACATCAACGACGATTATATCCTTGAGGTTGACCTCACTCCTAACCGCATCGACGGCGCTTCACATTATGGTTGCGCTCGCGACCTTGCCGCTTGGCTCACTCAGCACGGCAAAGCCGCCGTTGCTCATCGTCCCGACGTCAGCACATTCAAGGCCGACCGTGCCGATGGCGGCATTCCTGTCACCGTCGAGAACGTTGAGGCTTGCCCCCGTTATTGCGGTGTCACTATCCGTGGCGTGAAAGTTAAGGAAAGCCCCGATTGGCTGAAGAGTCTTCTCAATGCCATCGGCCAACGCCCAATCAATAATATCGTCGATATCACCAATTTCATCCTTCTCGGTCTTGGTCAACCGCTTCATTGCTTCGACCTCGCCAAAGTGAAGGGTGACAAAGTCATCGTCAAGACTGTGCCTGAAGGCACCAAGTTCGTCACTCTCGACGGCGTAGAGCGCACACTCACAGCCCGCGACCTCATGATTTGCAACACCGAGGAGCCTATGTGCATCGGTGGCGTGTTCGGAGGTCTCGATTCTGGTGTCACTGAAGCCACAACCGATATTTTCCTCGAATCAGCTTATTTCCATCCCACTTGGATTCGCAAGACGGCTCGCCGTTTCGGGCTTAACACTGATGCCTCTTTCCGCTTCGAGCGTGGCATCGACCCTAACGACACTGTTTACAATCTTAAGGCTGCCGCACTCCTCGTCAAGGAGCTTGCGGGAGGTGAAATCTGCGGCGACATCGTCGATGTGAAATCCCGCGAATTCCCTAAATTCCCCGTTTCACTCAACTATGCCTACATGAATGCCCTTATTGGCAAGGCCATCGGCACCGACACCGTTAAAAGCATTCTCCGCAGCCTTGAAATTGAAATCACCGACGAATCGGAATATGGCCTCGAACTTCTTGTTCCTACCCATCGCGTCGACGTTCAGCGTCCTTGCGATGTAGTTGAGGACATCCTCCGCGTGTATGGCTACAACAATGTGGAGTTCATCTCCAGCATCCACGGCAATCTCTCTTCCAAGGGCGATACCGACGTCAAGGCCGACCTCCAGAGCCTCGTCTCCGGCCAGCTCACTGCTGTCGGTTTCAATGAGATTATGAACAATTCTCTCACTGCCGCGGCTTATTACACCGATCTCACCACTTATCCCGAAGATAATTGCGTGCATCTTCTCAACCCGCTCAGCAGCGACCTCAACGTTCTGCGCCAGTCGCTCCTCTTCGGAGGCCTTGAAAGCATTGCCCGCAACATCAATCATAAGAATTCCAACCTGAAATTCTACGAGTTCGGCAATGTCTATCGTTTCGACCCCGAAGCTAAGCCAAGCGAGAAAATTCTCGCCGCTTTCTCCGAGCACACTTCGTTGGCTCTCTGGCTCACTGGCGACAATCATGGCGGAAATTGGGCTGAAAAGTCCCGCAAAACGTCTCCTTTCGACCTCAAAGCTGTCGTCGAAGGCATCTTCCTCCGTGTCGGCATCGCAAGCCGCGATTTGGTGATTGAGCAGACTTCAAGCGACATCTATTCCGCTGCACTCACTTTCTCCAACCGTGGTGGCAAGCGAATCGGCGAACTCGGCGTGCTCCGCCGTGCAGTCCTCAAAAAGATGGACATCGACCAGGAAGTCGTTTTTGCCCAGCTCAATTGGGACGCCATCATCAAAATGACGCTCAACAAGAAGGTCAATTACACCGACCTGCCTAAGACTTTGCCGGTTAAGCGCGACCTCGCGCTTCTCGTCGACAAGGCCGTAACTTTCGCCGACATTCGCAACGTCATCACTTCTTCCGAGAAGCACCTCCTTAAGGACGTGTCCCTCTTCGACGTTTACGAGGGCAAGAATCTCCCTGCCGACAAAAAGTCCTACGCAGTCAGCATCATCCTTCAGGACGACGAAAAAACCATGCAGGACAAGCAAATCGACGCAATCATGAACAAGATTGTCACCAACCTCCAGAAGCAGGTCGGCGCCACTCTCCGATAATAATTTAATAATAACTTTTTTATAGCATATCTCTATGGGAAGAGCGTTTGAATATCGTAAAGCAAGAAAACTGAAAAGGTGGGGAAGCATGTCGCGTACCTTCACCAAAATTGGTAAGGAAATCACCATCGCAGTCAAGTCGGCTGGTCCCGACCCTGCCGGCAACTCGCGCCTCCGCGCTTTGCTTGCCAATGCCAAAGCCGCCAACATGCCTAAGGACACCGTTGACCGCGCCATCAAAAAGGCTACCGACAAGGATGCCTCCGACTACAAGGAAATCCTCTACGAGGGATACGGCCCCGCCAAAGTAGCTATCATGATTGAAACGGCTACCGACAACAACACCCGTACCGTTGCCAATATCCGCAGCTATTTCACCAAGCATGGCGGCACTCTCGGCACTTCCGGATGCCTCTCTTTCGTTTTCGACCACAAATGCATGTTCCGCGTGCTTCCTAAGGACGGCTTCGATATGGACGACTTTCAGCTCGAACTTATCGACTGCGGCGCCGAGGATTTCGATCAGGACGAGGATGGCTCTATCATCATCACTGGCCCGTTTGAAAGCAACAGCGCCATCCAGAACTATCTCGAGGAAAACGGCTACGAAATCGAAAACTCCGAATTCCTCCGCGTTCCTAATCCCGACATCCCTCGCAAAAAAGTCTCTGACGAGCAGCGCGAGGAAATCGACAAACTCCTCGAAAAACTTGAGGACGACGATGATGTCCAGAACGTCTTCACCAACATGGAAGACGATGAGGACGAGGCTGAAGAATAAGGCTAATCTTATTTACAACATAGCTACTAAATAGAATCGATAAACAATAGAATGAACGGGTCAGGATGGCTGCAATAGCCACCCTGACCTATTTTTACACCCTCGCCTCCACTTCATCTCATCATGCAAATGGAGGACCAGCCTCGCGGCTCGCCCTCCACCTCAGAAATTATTTATCAACTAAAATCTTTACTACTTTTCTCTATTAATTGTTACTTAACTAAAACTTTCATTGTTGTTGCATCTGCACGTACTATATAAAGTCCCGACGGCACGTCTATCTCACTCTTGCCAGTCGTTTGCTTAATTATCTGTCCCATAGCATTCAGCACTGTCACGTTCTTTGCTCCGTTCACTGTTATCATGCCTTCTCCTCCTATTATCGTCACTGCGTCAGCCGTGATGCCTTCTATGCCGGTAGGAGTTAAGCCATTAGCTTCGAAGGTTACACGTTTATGATTCGTATTGGAAGTCGAACCTATGTTTGCCACAGCGACATCAGTTGCGCCAGCAAGCATTTCATCTGCCGTTATGCTCGTTGCGTATGCTGCCTTTATTCTTGCCTTTCCTGTACTTTCAAGATTAAGTGCAGGCGCACTACTTACGGTCCAACTGTCCTGAAGGGTATTGATTGTTCCCTCAACGGTTTTCACAATACTGTTATCCATCTCGGCCTTTGTGTAAGGACCAGTGGTTACCATCAAATAGTGAGGAATTACAGCATAATTTACATAAACATCAGCTCCTAATTTCTGTCCGGCAGTAGTAGTTGCAGCCACATCCGAGAAACTTGGAGTCATCAGATAAATCTTGCTATTTTTCATTACTTCTGTTTTTATAATCGACACATTATCATTCTTAGTGTCTGTAGAAACAGGAACAATATACTCGTTTTTATAATTAGTATATGTTGCATCTTCACTTGTGCTCTTTGATTTCACTGGTTCATAGTAACTTGGAATATACCCACCAGTCTTATTATCTGTTGCCGACACTGATGCCACCGCTTGGCCACTTTTATAAAGAACTGTTCCTATATTCTCAATATTCACTCCATTATCAGTAATGGCGTCATTACCAAAATAATCAAGTGTAAGTTCTTCATCTTTATTCCAAGTCGTGCCATCTTTTTGGGTGAAAGTAAATTTAAAAGAAGCGACGGTTTGTCCCTTAATTCCATAAAGTTCAAGTGTATTTTCACCGCTGCTGCTTGTTCCACTTAATGTTCTTCCATTTATAGTTGTTGAATAACCTACTGAAGTATAGCCTGTTGGTATAGCTTGAGTCCACTGTATTTTTGTACCAGGAAAAGTAAGTTTATAATGCTCACTAAAACATGTCGTGTGTTTTGTAGCTTTATCTGTACTACCATATTTTATGGCCCTTTCGCCAATAATTGGGTCCAATTGTGTGGATTGAAAACTTGTCGGGAAAGGTGTATCAAAGCTCAAGCTCAAATCATCTGCCTCTGTTGCTGCGACATAGTCAGTCTTTTTCCAGTCCCAAAAATCCATCAGATTTTGAGCACTATTTGAACTTGGAGAGTTATTAAACAGCATTGTTCCATTAAGATTTCTCAAATTATCGACGTTTCCAACGTAGCTTCTTGCAGGTCCAGGTACATCGGTTAAACTTTCAAGTTTGAATATTGCTGGTGCCCCACCGCAATTCGTTAAACCATGCCCAGATGAAACCCACCAGAAAGTTCCAGCACACACA
>JAKVKZ010000040.1 GCA_022484565.1 Muribaculaceae bacterium | reverse complement strand
TAAAGTGCTTGCTGACGTGTTTCGCAAGCATCATGCAGCCGGATTCAATATCTTTCAAATCGGTTACGATGACGACGAGTTCCAATGGCGTCAGTCGGCAGCAAACATGCCGTGGATAACGGTTTTCGATCCTAATGGCACCGACTCGAATGTGCTTCGGACTTATAATGTCACTGTTTTGCCTACCACATTTATTATTAACAGGAGCGGCGAAATAGTAGAGCGTGTCACCGACATCACCAAACTTGATGCCGAAGTTGCGAAGTACATGTAGATTGATTCAAATTAAAGAATAATTGCGGCTGCAATGTCCATAAATGATGTTGCAGCCGCTTTTTTGTGAAAAGTTGAAGAAAACACGCATTGTCTCATAAAAAACGATTAACTTTACCTGCTGAAAAATATCTAATATAATTTTGAATTTAAATCTATTAATTATGGAACAAAAAGAATTGAAAGAAATTGTCAATAGATTCGACATAAAAGGAACTGTGAATGCAGTGAAGCCATTAGGCGACGGACTTATTAATGATACCTACAAAGTTTGCACTGAGGAGGCGGATAAGCCAGATTATGTGCTACAGCACATAAACAATGCCATATTTCAGAATGTGGCAATGCTTATGGACAATATTGTGGCGGTCACTTCGCATATCCGTAAGAAATTGGAGGCGGCAGGCGCTGACGACATCGACCGTAAGGTCCTGACATTTGTTCCTGATAAGACTACCGGCAAGTACTATTATTTCAACGGCCGGACTTATTGGCGAATAATGCTGTTTATCCCTGATGCTGTCACCAAGACTGAAGTCACTCCCGAAACTTCTTATGAGGTGGGTATCGCTTTCGGCAATTTCGAGGCTATGCTGGCTGACATTCCTGTGAAGCTGGGCGAAACAATTCCTGATTTTCACAATATGGAGTTTCGGCTTAAGCATCTTCGTGATGCCGTTGCTGAGAATAAGGCCGGACGCGTGGATGAGGTGAAATATTTTCTTGATGAGATTGAATCGCGCGCTGACGAGATGTGCAAGGGAGAGCGTCTGTTCCGTGAAGGCAAATTGCCAAAGCGGATTTGCCATTGCGACACTAAAGTGGATAATATGATGTTCGATAAGGACGGGAACGTGCTTTGTGTGATTGACCTAGATACGGTGATGCCGAATTTCATTTTCTCCGATTTCGGCGATTTTCTCCGCTCCGCTGCCAACACGAGCAAGGAGGATGAGCCTGATTTGGCAAAGGTGAATTTCCGCCTCGACATTTTCAAGTCGTTCACCAAGGGCTATCTTGAGTCCGCAAAGGTGTTCCTCACTCCACTTGAAATTGAAAATCTTCCTTATGCCACGGCTTTGTTCCCTTATATGCAGTGCGTGCGTTTCCTGGCGGATTACATCAACGGCGACACATATTACAAAATTGCTTATCCTGAGCATAATCTTGTCCGCACCAAAGCTCAGTTCAAACTGTTGCAATGCATTGAGAAGCAATTCCCCGCAATGACTGATTTCATTAAAACCTGTTTTTAGAACATAACAATACTACAAATGATTTCTGCTGCTGATATTGTAGGCTATATAGCCTGCATTACGTTGGTTCTGGGCTATCTGCCTCAGACGGTCCGCACCATCCGAACACGTTCAACTGATGATATTGCTCTGGGCACATTCCTGCTTATGGGCATAGGAGCATTGTTTTTTGCCATTCAGGGATTGATGCTCAGTAATTGGCCGCTTCTGATTACTAATGCCATCACCTTTATCCTCAGTTCCATCATTTTTGGCATAAAGATGTACAATGATTATTTCAAGAAGAAGTAGAATTACATTTCAGTAGGCTTCACGTAACTTTCTTTCCATCCGCGCATGGCCAGATATGCGCATACCGATGATAGCCCTGCGCCAATCATGAATATTATGGCAGTGGTGTGCAGCATGTTTCCGATTCCCACGAGCGGCGATATGATTCCTCCCGAAAGGAAACAGATTGCCCCGAGCATTGCGGATGCCGTTTCTGCATTCTTTCGCTCACTGTCGAGGGCAAGTGTGGTGGATGCAGTGAATGTGAATCCCATCATGAAGAGCATGACGAACAAAATTGATTCATAAAGCCAGAAATTGCCGTCGCCGAACAGCACTACCGCCTCAAGCAGGCTCATTATTACCATTCCCGTGCAACTTGTCTTTACGCTGTTCTCGGCATGTCGGAATTTCATCGACAGCACAGCCGATGCTCCTATCGACACTGAATTGATGGCGAACAATATACCGAATCCAAATTCTGAAAATCCGTAATGCTGCTGGATAATAAATGGGGAGGATGCTATGTTGCCGAACAGAATGAATTGGGCAAAACCTTGCTGAAGCACATAAAGCATGAATTTCTTGTTTTTCACCACTACATAGAACAGTTCGAACGTTTTCAGCATGCTTTCTTTGCTGCGACGTGCTGGGGGCAGCGATTCCTTTAGCAAAAAACTGCCTCCAAGAAGCAAAGCGCCAATTACGAGCAGCACAACGAACACTTCACGCCAGTCGTTCGACCCACTTAGCACGGCACCACCAATCACAGGCGCGGCGATAGGCGCGATTCCGTTTACTGCACCAATCAGCGCCAGCATTTTCATCAGTTCACGCCCGTCGTATTTGTCGGTGGCTATCGACCGTGAAATCACAATCCCTCCTGCTCCGGCAATGCCTTGAAGTAGCCTCAGCGAGATGAACATGATGATGTTTACTGAAAATATGCATGCAATTGTTGATACAATGAAAAGAATCATTGCTGCTATGAGCGGAGGTCGTCGGCCTGCACGGTCACTTATAGGGCCGAACAGCAATTGACCCACTGCAAGGCCAACCATGCTTAGCGTAAGGCCGAGCTGCACCATTGATACATTTGTGTGAAAATACGTTGTCATGCTTGGTAAGCTCGGTAGATACATATCGGTCACAAACGGACCGAATGCTGTCAGCATGCCGAGCAATACCAACAGAAATACTTTTGAATTACTTCTCATTATTAATTTTAAAATTTTTTGCCGTGTGCCGTTTTCGCTTTTTATTTTTCAGCTTTGTGCTTGCGATAATTGATTGGTGAAATGCCTGTAGCCTTTTTGAAAAACTTTCCGAGACTTGATTGGTCGCAGAAATTGAAATCATAGGCGATTTTTTGTATTGGAGTATTTGTAAATGTCAACTCGCGCTTGATTTGGGCTATGAGGAAACTGCTTATCACCGTTTTTGCGGTGGCATTGGCCTTTTTATTTGTTATTTCGTTCAGATATTTGGGAGTGATATGAAGGCGTTCCGCGTAGTAGCCCACATCATGCTGGTGACGGCTCTCGTCGGCCAGCAACTTTATGAAATTTCTGAAGTGGCTGTCGGCTGATGTGTATGCCGTGTTGTGCTCGTTATTGCTGCTCTGGCGTTTTATCGTTGCGAACACTCCTATGGTCATGCACCTGAGCATGCCGAACAGGAATTCCTGCCGATGTCCGTATTTCTTCAGCTGAGAGAAGTACATCATGTTGTCGAGGAAATTATCGAGCATTTTCACTTCGCGCTCATCCGCGATTTTCATGCACGGGTTCAGATAGGCGTCCTCCAGAAGTTCTGTTTCCAGACCTACCGACGCATCAAGCAATAATGCCTTTCGGAAAGCCATGAGCTTTACCTTGAAGTCGGGTGATGATTCCACAAGCCTGAAAATGCTGTCGCCATAGATGCAAAGCCTTGTTTCGGGCACCACATTATGCTTTTCCATGTTTATTTCCACTACTGCGCTTCCGCTGACACATAGGATAATAGAATTGTAGTCAATCACTGATGTGTTGCCTACATATTCTTCCAGCGAAGAAACGTACACTGCAAAACCTTCTTCTGAAAATGTCTTCTTAATGCTGTCGTTCATATCATTCGGAAATAATTGGTTGCAAAAATACTTATTTTTTCATTGATTATTGCGTTACATGTTCGTTTTGCACCAAAATTTGCGTTCTATGTTCTTATATTTAACTATCTATAACATTGAGGCGGCTTTTTTCTCTTCCAAGATTCTTTTCAAACTTAGTGAATTTCGTGTGTATCGGAATTTTTTATTAATTTTGTAGAATTAAAATTGTGAAATAAAGCAGATTTATGGCAGAAGAATTGGATTTCAATGAAGTTGACAATTCGCAGGAGCAAAGTGATTTCGGCGGATATCAGAAACTCGTTCATAAAGAGCCTCTTGAGCATATCAGGCTGCGCCCTGGAATGTACATCGGCAAACTTGGCGATGGCTCGCAGAGCGACGACGGCATTTACGTCCTGCTCAAGGAGGTGCTTGATAATGCTATTGATGAATATGCTGCCGGTTATGGCAACACTATTGATATAGATGTGTCCGATGGTAGGGTGTCTATCAGGGATTACGGACGTGGCATTCCTCTCGAACAGGTCAAGGAGGCAGCTTCGGAGATGAATACGAGCGGCAAGTTCGACACTGAAAACTATAAGAGCAGTGTCGGCCTTAATGGTGTCGGCATGAAGGCTGCCAATGCTTTGGCTGATAATTTCTTTGTCCAGTCAGTCCGCGACGGCATGACGGCTTCCGCATCATTTGAACGCGGTCATCTCGTCGGCGAAAGTGGGGTAGTGCCCGCCAGTGAAGGTGTGGCTAACGGTACTCTTGTCCAGTTCAAGCCTGATTCTACTATTTTCAAGAACTATGAGTTCCACGATGACTTTGTCGAGACGATGATTAAGAATTATTCGTTTCTCAACACCGGCTTGACGCTCATCTATAATGGCAAGAAATATCATTCCCGCAACGGTCTTAGCGATTTGGTGAACGAATATATGACCAACGACCCTCTGTATCCGCTGATACATTTGCAGGGCGATGACATTGAGGTGGTTATCACTCACACTGCCCAATATGGCGAGGAATTTTATTCATTCGTCAATGGCCAGCACACCACTCAGGGCGGAACTCACCAGACTGCTTTCCGCGAGGCTTTGTCGCGCACCATCAAGGAATTTTTCGGCAAGAATTTCGATTACAGCGACATCCGCAATGGCATTGTGGCTGCCATCAGCATAAAGGTTATGGAGCCTATTTTTGAATCGCAGACCAAAATCCGACTTGGCAGCAGCGAGATGAAAAAAGGTGGCCCGACGGTGTATAAGTTCATCAATGATTTCATCAAAAAGGAACTCGATAATTATCTGCACAAGGAGCCTAACACTGCTGAAGTGCTTTTGAAAAAAATTCTTGATTCAGAGCGTGAACGTAAGGCAATTGCCGGCGTCACCAAGCAGGCGCGTGAACGTGCCAAAAAGGTGGCTCTCAACAATCGTAAGCTCCGCGACTGCCGTGTGCATTACAACGATTCAAAGGGCGATAAGCGCGACCAGTCGATGATTTTCATCACCGAGGGTGATTCCGCCAGCGGCTCAATCACTAAAATCCGCAATGTTGAAACTCAGGCGGTGTTCTCATTGCGTGGCAAGCCGCTCAACAGCTATGGAATGGCACAGAAGGTAGTGTATCAGAATGAGGAGTTTAATCTCCTTCAGGCTGCCCTCAATATTGAAAACGGGCTTGACGACTTGCGCTACAATAAGGTTATAATCGCCACTGATGCCGATGTTGACGGAATGCATATCCGCCTGCTCATGCTTACTTTTTTCCTTCAGTTCTTCCCTGAACTGATTAAAAGCGGTCATGTGTTTATTCTTCAGACTCCTCTTTTCCGTGTCCGAAACAAGAAGGATGCCAAGCGCAAAGGAGTGAAGACCAAGAAGAGCAGCGGCGAAAATAAGATTGAGACCTATTATTGCTATAGTGATGAGGAGCGCCTGAATGCCATCAACCGACTTGGCGAAAACGCTGAAATCACACGATTCAAAGGTCTTGGCGAAATCTCTCCTGACGAGTTCAGCGGTTTTATCGGTCCGGATATGCGTCTCGACCGTGTTTCGCTCCGCAAGGAGGATGCAGTGAAGGAGATGCTTGCTTTCTATATGGGCAAGAACACTATGGAACGCCAAAACTTCATTATCGACAATCTTGTCATTGAGGATGAGAATGTGGGAGTGGAGGATGCGATTTATGAGGATGAGGAAGAACCAAAACCAGCAGAAAATGTCGAAGCCTGATAATTCAGGGCGTATAGCCCTTTTCCCTGGCTCTTTCGACCCGTTTACCCGTGGTCACGAGTCAATTGTTGAGCGTGCTTTGCCGCTTTTCGACAAAATTGTGATTGCAGTCGGCGTTAATCTCGACAAGAAGCCATTGCTCGACACTGACGTGAAAGTTGAGTGGATAAAGTCGCTGTTTGCCGATGAGCCTCGAGTTTCGGTTATTTCTTACGAAGGACTTACCGTGGATGTCGCCCGCAAGATAGGCGCGCATTTCATGCTTCGAGGCGTCAGGATGGTCAAGGATTTTGAGTATGAGCGTGAACTTGCCGAAGTCAATCGTTGTCTTGCCGGCATTGAGACGGTTTTGCTCTACACTCTCCCCGAATTTGCCCATGTCAGCAGCACCACAGTCCGCGAACTTCTTCGGTTTGGCCACAGTGTGGCCGATTATCTTCCCGTCCGTTCGCAAGGCAAGCCATTGCCAAAGTGCTTGGCATTGCATTTGTAAATTGCTGCACAATAACACATAAATAAAGGCGGACCAGATAACTGATTCGCCTTTTGTTCTTTGTATAAACGTTGCCGTTCCCTTACAAGTTTACAGCGAATCCTATCGCTATAAGTGCAAGGAATGCAACGATGGAAACGGCCACAGCAACATGAATGTAATTGCGGTGAGTTTCTGTGTAACCCCATTTCGGAGCTTTGAAATCTGCCGTGATGTTGTTGCCTATAACACGGAAGCAATGAGGGCATACCTCAATGCCTTCTTCCACGTATTCGCCGCATAGCGGGCATGGATACATCATTTTCCCCGTATAGGGATTTTTTTTGGCGGCCTTCTCGCACCATGGGCCTTTTTTGTTCTCTTCCATATTATAATTTCAATTTGTTCTGAATCCGTCGTGCGCTTATTGCTCACAGTCTGCAAAATTACTAAATGTTATGGTAGTTGGCAAGAAATCATGCAAAAATGATTTTCAGATTCGCTGTTTGCCATATATTTTTTGCAGAGGATTGCCGATTAATTGAAAAGAAGTATTTCCGATGCTGCGGCTTTTGCGGTGGTGTTGGTCAATGTTATTCTGAATGTTTTGGCGTTTACATCTTTGAATGGGACTGTCAATCCTGTGCCGCCGGTTTTTCCTGATGCTATATTCACCCAGTTGCCGTTTTCTTGTGCTTCAAGTGTGTACGACTGTGACTTGTTGTCCCATGTGAACCATGGCTCTACCATCGACATGCAACGTATTGTGTTGGCTTTTTCCAGATTGATTTCTATTACTGCTTTCGAGCCTGAGGCTTCATATTTCGAGTTCATGTTGTTGTCGTTCAGTTCTTTCACTGGCTTGCCGTCTGCTGTGATTGTTGCGCCGGATGATGGGGCTATTTGTGTTGGAATTGATGATTTGCATTCCACTGCCAGCACTGACACTATTTTATCAGGTGCATACGATGGCAATTTGAAATATGTATAGCCGTCCTTCACGTAACTTTTCACTGGTTCTGACTTGTCCTCAAGGAGATATGCTTTTACGATTTTCATTGGATAGGGCACCGAAATCACCTTGTTCCAGTCATTGATGTTGAAATAAATGGTGTTTCCCTTTTGTGTGGCATTGCCGAAAGGCAGATATGGGAATGGTGATGCTTTAGTCCCGTAAACTGCTTCACCGTTCACATTAAGCCAATCACCTATTTCGTGCAGCTCTTTTTGGCAGATTGCTGGTATTTCACCGTAACGGTTTGGACCAACGTTAAGCAGGAAATTTCCGCCTTTGCTCACAATGTCTGTCAACTTTCTGATGAGTTCCTTTGTGGTTTTCCAGTTCGAGTCGTAGGCATTATATCCCCAATGGTCGTTCATCGTCATGCACACTTCCCAATTTCTTCCAGGGAAACCTGTAGCTGGAATATACTGTTCAGGTGTCTCCAAGTCTCCACCGATGCCTCCACCAAGGCGGTTGTTAGTTATAAGATTTGGATACTGTTCAGTTATTGCATGCAGTTTCTTTGCCATTCCTTCTGTCATTTTGGCTGGAGTGTCCCACCACAGCACAGCTATGTCGCCATATTTCGATAATATTTCCTTCACCTGCGGTATAGCTATCTCATCTATGTATTTTTCCATGTCGCCTTTATGGGTTTCATCCCATTCGTCGCAATACATTCCGCCTCCCACATTATACCAGTCCTGTGCCTGCGAATAGTACAGGCCAAGTTTCATGCCGTATTTACGGCAGGCTTTTGCCATTTCATCTATCACATCTCGTTTGAATGGTGTTGCGTCGTAAATGTTGTATTTGCTTGCGGCTGACTTGAACATTGCAAAGCCTTCATGATGCTTTGAGGTGATTACAATATATTTCTGTCCTGCTGCCTTTGCTAATTTTACCCATTCTTCGGCATTGAACTTTACAGGATTGAAATCTTTTGCCACTGCTGCATATTCGGCTCTCGGTATTTTTGCATCGTTCATCAGCCATTCGGCATAGCTGGTATTGCCCTTCCATATTCCTCCTGACTGCGAATACAATCCCCAGTGAATGAACATTCCGAACTTTGCATTTTTCCACCACGACATCTTTGAACTGTTTTCCGATGTCATCTGATCTACTGCTACATTCTGTGCTGACATAACATTTAGTCCGCAAAGAAATACAAACATAAATAATGATAAAATTTCCCTCATGATGTAATTATTTGTTGTAATGGTAAGAAGATAATGTCAATCCATGGTAGTATAGTCTAAATCCCCTTTGATTTTATGCCGATTCACTTCTTATCTTCCCTTTGGTTGCAAAGTTAATACATTTCGCACATTAATTTATAAATCTCGTTATAAATTTATTATGCCTGCCTTCTCAGAGTGAAAAAGCAGGCATAATATGCGTTGTCTTGAAAGAATCAGTGCTGATTGCTATTCTTCGTCAGTGCTGCGCGTGAGTTTGAACTCCCCGTTCTTAGCCGTCAGTGTCAGTGTGTCGCCGGTTATTGCGACATGCGAGTACATACGCGTGCTTTCTTTTGCGTATTGCTCTTCCACTACTGGCTTAAGTGTCTCTTCAAAATCCTTTTTTATTGACTCAACTTTTATTGAATCAACACTTGTTTCGCTCTCACTTGCATTCTGCACGTCAGTCACTTTCACTGCAATCTTTTTAGGGTCGTAAGTGACAGTCAGTTGGGAGTCTTTCAGCGTCCATGTCCCTTCAATGTATGAGATTATTATCACATAGGTGCTGTCGGGACCGTCCATTCCGAAAGCCATCGTTTCCGAATAGTTGTTGTCCTTCTCAAAACTCATCATCAGGCGAGTGTCTTCCTTGATTTGCACTTCCCAATCACCGAGAATTGCCGTCTGTAACGGTGTGTTTGCGAATGCTGTCGCGCCCAGTATGGCGAAAATCAGCAATAAGAATGATTTTTTCAATATAGTGTTTTTTTATTGGTTAAAGTCCATTGAATTCCTGTCCGTAGGCTATCTTCTTCACCTGCGAATATAGCCCTGGGCAGTTATCAACGAGATAGTATTCACTGCCGTTGGGCTTTACCACGTACACGCGTTGGCTGCCTACATCATGCCCGTGGGAGATGATTTGGAAGAACAATTCGGTGGTGCCGTCGCTGTTGCGCTGCGGTTTGGTGGTGCGGTCAGGGAACATCTCGATGACGTAAGGCTTATCAGGATTATATCCGTTTTCGGGTGATGCGCCTTTCATGAATGCTGCCATCTGGTAGGGGCGTGCATAACTGTCATTCTCTCTGAAAAGTTCTTTTATGCGGCTCGTCACTGAACCCACATTTAGGTCGGTGTTGCAGAGCTTTATGCATTCTGTTCCGATTTCTTTTCCGAGTTGGCGGTACATTTCAATTGCCACCACTTCGAGTGCTACTGCTCCTTTAGGGTCTTTCCCCAATTTCTCCTGCAATGCTTGGAACTCCTCAACTGATTGTGGAATTGACTCGATTGTGACCGACATTTTTGTGCCTGCCTTGTATGCTTCATTCAAGGCTTTATCTTTCAGGTCTTTCAGGTCACCGCTCTTGGTGGCATTCGTTACTGCGCTTTTCAGTTTGCCGAAATTGATGGCATTCACAGTTGGGCTAAGCACAAAGGCCATAGCTGCTACAGCGATTAATGATACGCTGAATTTGATAAATTTTTTCATATTCGTGATTTTTAAAAAATTGTGGTTTGTAAATATTAAGTGCTTTCTGTAGTAAAAAAGGACTTGGAAGTTTTTAGGCTTTCCAGAATTTTTTCACCGATGCAAATATAATGAGAAAATAATGATGGGCAAATAAATCTGGTTTATTTTTTCGCATTGTCTTATTTTCGTGGAATTATTTTCGTTTTCTGCTGTATTTTTGTTTTTGAGTTCTTTGAAATTTTGTTGCCAAGTTTTTTCTGTTGAGGACGTGCATAAAATAGTTTTCTTGATATGTCGTAGAGCCAAGAAAATTTGAAAAGTTTTTTGTGGGTGAAAACCTTGCAGATGTGTGTGAAGCACTTCACCGTGAACACCTTTGTAACGTATCTGTCAGTCAGGGCGTTGCGGGTGGAAAAAGGTGTTCAAACCTAAAACTGAAAACGTTTTTCACACCCCATGCTATTGTGTCGGTCCTTTTTGTGGGTGAAAACCTTGCAGATGTGTGCGAAGCACTTCACTGTGAACACCTTTGTAACGTATCTGTCAGTCAGAGCGTTGCGGGCGGAAAAAGGTGTTCAAACCTAAAACTGAAAACGTTTTTCACACCCCATGCTATTGTGCCAGTCCTTTTTGTGGGTGAAAACCTTGCAGATGTGTGCGAAGCACTTCACTGTGAACACCTTTGTAACGTATCTGTCGGTCAGAGCGTTGCAGGCGTTTAAAGTGTTCAAACCTAAATCTGAAAACGTTTTCACGTCCACAAGCTATGTCCCGCAAAAAAATGCCTGCCGGTGTCAGTATCGGCAAGCATTTTTTGAAGTATTATTATTGCGGCGAATGTTCGTTTATTCCATTTTGGTGAGTGCAACCTCACCTATGTTTTTGGTGGTTATTTTCATTGAATTGCCGTCAACTTTAACTTTTGTGTACTTCCGCTGTGGTTCGGCTGCATATTGTGATTTGAATTCTGATTCAAACCCGTTTTTAAGCTCTTCGGGAACATTCTCGCTTTTTAACACTTTCAATGTGTTGACATCGTATTTTATTCCCACGTCGCCATTCGATTCTTCCCAGTTGCCATCGATGCCAAAGGTCATCATCATGTTTGTTCCCTCATCATTATCGGTAATGATGATGGTCTCATGATAAAGCCCGCCAGAGGTGTCACCGGCAAGTGTGAACTTCATGTGGATTTCTTGGCCGCTTCCGGCATTTACTTTCCATTCTCCGTTCATGCTTTCCGAAAGCGTTGAGTTCCTGCCGCATGCAGTGAGCAGCAGTAGCATTGTGAATGCTATGAATGATAGTTTTTTCATAAGGTCAATGTTTAGGTTGTCAGTTGTTTTGCTTTAAAGTCCGTTGAAGGTTTGTCCAGGGGCGATTTTCTTCACTTGCGAATATATTCCGGGGCAGTTGCATACCATGAAATAGTCGCTGCCGTTTGGCTTCACGACGGTGACACGCTGGCTGCCGGCATCATGTCCATGTGAGACGACCTGAAGATTAATCAGTTTTGCACCGTATTCATCCGACATCTCGTAAGGAGCGTTTTTATCCACATTGACCTCAATTGTATAAGGTTTTGAAGGATTGTAACCATTATCGGCCGAAGCTCCTTTCATGAAAGCTGCCATTTGGTAGGGGCGTGCGTAGTATTCGTCTTTTTCGTTGAATAGGTCTTTAAGCCGCTGCAATTGGCAGTTTACGTTATTCTTCACGTTGCAGAGCGTGAGGCAATCCTGTCCATCCGATTTGCATTGCTGGTGATACACTTCGCATGCTATTATTTCAAGTGCCACTGCTCCCTGCGGCTCTCCGTCTATTTGTTGCTGTAATGCCTTGAAATCGTCAACGGATTGCGGAATGCCTGTAATGGTGACGGAGGCTTCCGTGCCTGCCACATATTCATCGTGGTTGATAGTCCCGACATTAGTGTCGCTGACGCTTCCGCCGGCTGTTGCTTCAGTGGTTTTACCGCCTGATTTCTCGCCGTTGTTTCCACCGGTCGTCTTTTGTGAGTTTCCGCCGCATGCCGCAAGCAATAATGCAGCTGAAGCGATTAGAAATAGTTTTTTCATATAGAATTTTTTTAATGGTAAATGTCAGTTTTTTCGTCGGTGTGAAAAATAGCATTGATAAAAACGCGCT
The DNA here is from genome assembly GCA_022484565.1 of Muribaculaceae bacterium. Taxonomy (GTDB): domain Bacteria; phylum Bacteroidota; class Bacteroidia; order Bacteroidales; family Muribaculaceae; genus JAKVKZ01. Next base: position 15,795 of record JAKVKZ010000040.1, on the reverse strand, counting down.
GTCGGTTCAAAGTTTTTTCACATCCACAAATTTAGTGATTATTTGTGGATTACAAAATATTTCATTGTTTTTTTCAAATAATTAATGTGTTTACTTGAAAAATATTGATTGCTTTGTGGGCTTAGTGCTTGGGTGAAATTAGTTTCAAAGTTTCACAGAGTAGCGTTTGAGTCGGTTGTCGAGCATGTCCTTTGGAATCACTTTCTTCACATTGTCGACAACGGCATTGAGCATACGTTCCTTGATGTAGTCGTGACGGATAGCGATGGATATTTCGCGTTCCACTGGAGGAGAAGTGATGTCGCGGACGCATTTTCTTTGTTCAGGTGTCAGAAAATCAAGATGCAGAGCCGGAATCACGGTGTAACCACCGTTATTGTCAACAATTCTAATCAGAGTGTCGATGCTGCCTGCCTGATAAATGTGATTTGCCATTTTGCTTTTGCAGAAATTGAAGACTTGGTCGCGAAGAATGCACTGTCCCTCCTGGAGCACCCACAGGTTTTCCTCAGGCATGTCGGAAGAAAGAAGCACATCGCTGCCGTGTCGGCAGGCAGGCGACATATAGGCATAGAAACGCTCATAATAGAGCGGAATTTCCAGCAAATCATTGCAATGGGTGGGAGTTGAGAGTATTGCCATGTCGATTGTGGATTCGCGCAGAGCTGCGATGAGCATACTCATGCGCATTTCCGACACGCTAAGCTGGACGTCGGGATGCTCCTCGCTGAAAGCAGCGATGAATTTCGGAATCAGGGTCGGTGCAATGGTGGGCAGCACGCCGATAGTCAGCCGTCCGGTCAAGTCGTTGACCTCGGAGAGGACAATTTCATTCACACGCTGCATTTCATTGAGGGTGGTTTGTGCTTGGGCAATGATTTTAGCGCCAATTTCGGTTGGCTCAACAGGATGCTTTGTGCGGTCGAAAATTTTCACATCGAGTTCTTCCTCAAGTTTCTGAATCATTGCGCTTAGTGTGGGTTGGCTCACTCCGCACTCTTCCGCCGCCTTTACAAAATGGCGGTGACGGTTCACTGAAACTACGTATTCCAATTGCTGTAAAGTCATGATGATCGGTGCTTATAGATTTTTTCGATGCAAAGATAGAAAATATCTGTTTGATTTATATTATATGAGGATATATCTTTGCATCGTGAAAGAGAAAATAAAAAATTGGAAACAGCAATGACAAGAATGAAAAGAACATATTTGTTGCCGATAATTGGCATAGTGATAGGAATGGCTGGTGGAATAGCCTACTGGGCATTTGTGGGATGCGCCAACGGAAGTTGCCCGATAGCGTCATCGCCAGTATGGAGTGCGATTTACGGCGCAGCGATAGGCGGATTGCTGCTGTCGGCATTCAGAAAGGAGGCCAAACAATGAAAGGTATATTTAGCAATTGGGATGCTTCGCGCACACTGCGTATTGTGCTTGGTGCTGTGGTGATTGCGGCAGGACTGATAGCAGGAAAGACCATCCTTACGATTTTGGGCGTATTTATTTGCCTTCATGCATTGGTAGTCAGCCGTTGCCCGCTTTGCGACATGCTGTTGCCATCGAAAAAAAGCCAGCAAAAACCAGTTTACAAAAACATTATCAAAAAATACGAACAATGAAACGAATGAAACAGGCATTAGTTGCGCTGCTTTGTGTGGCAGCGTCGGCCTGCAGTCATGCAGGCAACAGTGCGAACACTACAGATAACAATAAAGTAAATAACAATAAAACAGAAAACAAAATGGAAGTAATGCATTTGACAAAAGCAGAGTTTTTAACAAAAGTAGCAGATTTTGAAAAGAATCCAAGCAGTTGGAAATATCTTGGCGATAAGCCTGCAATCGTTGACTTCTTCGCCACATGGTGCGGCCCTTGCCGGAGCATTGGTCCTACACTAGAGGAACTTGCAAAGGAATATGACGGCAAAATATATGTATATAAGGTTGATGTTGACGCAGAATCGGACGTAGCAGCAGCCTTTGGAATTCAGTCAGTTCCGTCAATACTGTTCATACCGATGAACGGACAGCCGCAAATGGCGCAGGGAGCAATGCCGAAATCGGCTTTTGAGCAGGCCATCAACACAGTGCTGCTGACTGACGCAAAGTAGAAGAGTAACCCCCGTATATAAGCGTTTTGGCACGCCGTCGGATTATAACCTGCGGCGTGCCTTGATTGTGAGGACTTGTTGTGCCAGATATTGGTGGAACGATGCACCAAAATATTGAATAGGATGATGAATAAAATGCGATTTTGACAATGAAAAGTGAACAGCTAACGGCAGAAAGCGTGTGATTTCGATTATTTTTTCGTATATTTGTTGACAGAACGAACTAATAAGATTATTTTATGTATCAAACTTTTCAAAACAAAGTAAACAATCATTTCTTCATTCCACTGCAAAGTTTTATGCGCCAAGAGAAGTCGGGAGGCATTGTTCTTGCCATCAGCGTTGTAATGGCTCTCATCTTTGCCAATTCTCCGTTGTCATCTCACTATTTCCACTTTTTTGAACAGAAATTGGGAATTGCTTTCAATGGCTCTTTTTATTTTAACTACAGTATTCATCATTGGATTAACGATGGGCTTATGGCGATGTTTTTCTTCGTCGTTGGGCTTGAATTGAAGAGGGAATTCATTGGTGGTGAATTGGCTGAGGTAAAGAACACCATATTGCCTATATGTGCTGCAATAGGAGGCATGATAGTTCCTGTTATCTTTTATTTTGCATTTAATGCCGGTACTCCCAACATTAGTGGCTGGGGTATCCCTATGGCAACTGATATAGCCTTTTCGCTGGGCATATTGTATCTGTTAGGCAGCAGAGTGCCTTCTTCAGTCAAAGTGTTCTTAACCACGCTTGCTATTGTCGATGACCTTGGAGCAGTGATTGTGATTGCGCTTTTTTATACTTCGGATATTTCACTTCTCAATTTAGGCATCGGCTTCAGCTTCTTGCTGATTATGTTCATAGCAAACAAGATGGGGGTGAAGAATGTTATTTTCTACGCAATAATCGGTATTGGAGGCGTGTGGGTGTCATTCTTGCTCTCGGGAGTTCACGCCACCATCGCTGCCGTACTTTCTGCTTTCATGATTCCTGCTGATTCGAGAATCTCCGAATCCATCTATACACAACGCATCAAGAAGCTGTTGCATCGATTCTGCCAAGCACAACCTAATGAAGTATCGACTTTGGAGGACAATCAACTTCAGATACTTGTGAGAATGAAGAAAGACACCGTCTATGCCATTCCACCGCTTCAGCGCTTGGAGAATGCAATGCACCCTTTGGTATCGTTTGTCATTATGCCGGTATTTGCGCTTGCCAATGCTGGTATCTCATTTGATGGTATGGATATGTCGTTATTGTGTTCTACGAATATCGGCATTGGTGTAATGTTGGGATTATTGTTTGGCAAGCCTATTGGCATCATTGGGTCCACTCTAATCCTCTCACGCCTAAAGATAGCTGCATTGCCAGATAACATGACAGTCAGACATCTTTTCGGTATTGGATTCTTGGCCTCAATTGGCTTTACTATGTCAATGTTTGTCTCCACTCTTGCTTTTAATAATTCCTCACATTATGTTCAGGCCGTAGTAGGCATCTTCGCAGCTTCAATTCTCGGCAGTATCATAGGGTATAGATTGCTCAAAAAGTGACAGGGTAAACATTTGTCTGTAAATGACTCTCTTGATGGATGCTTCAAAATCATATAGAGGCATTCTCTCATTTTTTATTCGTTTATTACAGAGAAATCACGTAACTTTGCAGCCAAATTAATAACAGGAGGCTGCGATGCCCCACAATTCAATCAATCATTATTTATGATAACAATTGAACAGCTGAAAGAGACACAAGAGCGCAAGAATGCGTTAAGGAGGTATCTTTGACGTCGATAACCGACGTATTGAAGTAGAAGAAGAGGAACTGCGCACGCATGTTCCTGAATTTTGGAACGACCAAAAGGCGGCAGAGCAGCAGATGCGCAAAGTGAAAATGCTGCATTTCTGGATTGACAGTTTTGACGAAATCGACAAGGCCGTTGAAGAATTGACCCTTGGATTCGACTTTGTGAAGGAAGACTTGATTACAGAGGCAGAACTCGACGCGATGTATGCCGACACAATCGGCAAAATCGAAAAGTTGGAGCTGCGCAATATGCTTCGCCACGAAGAAGACAAACTCGGCGCGGTGATAAAAATCAATTCGGGTGCAGGCGGCACTGAAAGCCAAGACTGGGCAGAGATGCTGATGCGCATGTATTTGCGGTGGTGCGAAAAGCACGGCTACAAGACGAGCATAGCACATTTGGTTAACGGTGATGAAGCTGGCATCAAGTCGGTGACAATCGATGTGGAAGGCGACTTCGGGTATGGCTACCTGAAAAGCGAGAACGGCGTGCACCGTCTGGTGCGAGTGTCGCCATATAACGCACAAGGCAAGCGCATGACCTCGTTCGCATCGGTGTATGTGACGCCATTAGTCGACGACAGTATAGAAATTAATATAGCTCCTGCACTGGTGTCGTGGGATACATTTCGCAGCGGCGGTGCCGGTGGACAGAATGTGAACAAAGTGGAGTCGGGAGTGCGGTTGCGCTACGCCTACAAAGACCCATACACAGGCGAGGAAGAGGAAATCCTGGTGGAGAACACTGAGACCCGCGACCAGCCTAAGAATAAGGAAAATGCCATGCGGCTACTGAAGTCAATCCTATACGACAAGGAACTGAAGCACCGTCAAGCGGAGCAGATGAAGATAGAGGCTGGGAAGAAGAAGATAGAGTGGGGGTCGCAAATACGCAGCTACGTGTTCGATGACCGCCGGGTGAAAGACCATCGCACAGGCTTCCAGACATCAGACGTGAACAGCGTTATGGATGGCGGAATTGACGGCTTCATAAAGGCTTATCTCATGGAATTTGCTGAATGACAAAAAATATCTGAAATGGATAAATTGACAATAGTGAAAGTAGGCGGAAAGATAGTGGAGGAGCCTGACACGCTAAGTGCGCTTTTAAAGGACTTTTCCATGATTGAAGGCGCAAAACTGCTGGTTCATGGTGGCGGACGCTCGGCCACGCGGTTTGCCGCACGGCTGGGAGTGGAAACCAAGATGGTTGATGGCCGTCGCATCACTGACGATGCCATGCTTGAAATTGTGACGATGGTGTACGGCGGATTGGTGAACAAACGCATTGTGGCAGGACTTCAAGCTTTGGGTATCAACGCCCTTGGTATGACAGGTGCCGACATGAACATTCTGCTCAGCGACATACGCCCTGTGAAAACCGTTGATTACGGTTGGGTAGGGGATGTGCGCGAGGCAGATGGCCAAGCTTTGGCCAAGCTCATAAACGAGAATGTAGTGCCAGTGATAGCCCCGCTTACCCACGATGGCAAAGGACATATCTTGAACACTAATGCCGACACCATGGCAGGTGAGACGTCGAAGGCTTTAGCAAAGCTTTTTGATGTGTGTCTCGTGTTCTGCTTCGAAAAAGAAGGAGTGCTTCGCGATGAGAATGATGACGCAAGTGTGATAGCATCGCTGAATTCTGAGGAATATGCGCAACTGAGAGAAGACGGCACGGTGAACGGCGGAATGATACCGAAACTTGACAACGCCTTTGCCACACTAAAGGCGGGCGTGAAGGAAGTGATAATCACGAAAGCCGGCAATCTAAGTAATTTGACTAAAGGAACACATCTGAAGGCATAGTTTCGTAGAGCATAAAATAAAAAGTCCACATCCCGATTGAGGTGTGGACTTTTATTATATTGGAAATGTGCTTATTAATAAGCGAACATCGGATAATTCTTCATGATTGAATTAACTTTATCCCTAACGGCCTTGATTACTGCCTCATCCTCTGGAGCGGAAAGAACAGTGTCGATCATCTCGACGATTTCGCCCATGAGCGGCTCTTTAGCACCACGAGTGGTGATGGCAGGAGTGCCGAGACGTATGCCGGAAGTCTGGAATGGAGAACGGCTGTCGAAAGGAACCATGTTCTTGTTGGCCGTGATGTCGGCAGCAACGAGGGCATTCTCAGCTACCTTACCGGTGAGGTCAGGGAACTTGGTACGGAGGTCAACGAGCATACAGTGATTGTCGGTGCCACCAGAGATGATGTCGTAACCCTTGTCCATAAGAGCCTGTGCCATAGCCTTGGCATTTTTTGCTACCTGCTGCTGATATTCCTTGAATGAAGGTTGTAAAGCCTCGCCGAAAGCGACTGCTTTTGCAGCAACGATGTGCTCAAGCGGGCCACCCTGTGTGCCTGGGAATACGGCAGAGTCGAGAAGTGAAGACATTTTGCGGACTACGCCCTTGTTGTTGACTTTTCCGAAAGGATTATCGAAATCCTTACCCATCATGATCACGCCGCCACGTGGGCCACGGAGAGTCTTATGGGTAGTACTGGTGACGATATGTGCATACTTCACTGGGTTCTTGAGTAATCCTGCTGCGATAAGTCCAGCAGGGTGAGCCATATCAATCATGAGCAAAGCGCCGACTTCATCGGCAATCTTGCGCATACGCTCGTAGTCCCATTCGCGGGAATAGGCACTTGCACCGCCAACAATCAATTTCGGCTTTTCACGAAGGGCAATTTCCTCCATCTCGTCGTAATCGATTCGACCTGTTTCTTTATCGATATTATAAGGTATGGCATGGAATACCAAACCTGAGAAGTTTACTGGTGAACCATGTGAAAGGTGTCCGCCGTGTGCAAGGTTAAGTCCCATGAACTTGTCACCAGGTTTCAATGCAGCCATGAACACGGCCATATTGGCCTGCGCGCCGCTGTGTGGCTGAACGTTTGCCCATTCTGCATCGAAAAGCTTTTTCAGCCTTTCGATGGCAATAGTTTCTGATTCGTCAACTACTTGGCATCCGCCATAGTAGCGGTGACCTGGATAGCCTTCGGCATATTTGTTGGTAAGACATGAACCCATAGCCTGCATAACCTCGTCGCTGACGAAGTTTTCAGAAGCGATAAGCTCGATACCTTTCTGTTGGCGCAGATGTTCGCGCTCAATGATGTCGAAAATTGTCTTGTCTCTTTCCATTTCTTTTCTAATGAATTATTAATGAATATTTGATTATTTCTTTTTCTGAACTGACCAACCGAACTTGCCGATTTTTTCGCCAATGCCGAAATACTGACCATGGACGTAGGCAAGCATATTGGCCTTGTCCATTTCAAAAGCCCCAGTCTCTTTATTGATATATTTGTCGTCGGCAATCACGTTGAGAACATCGGCAATGAACATGTCGTGGCTGCCGAGATGGATAATCTCCTTGACGCGACATTCAATCGACATGGGACATTCATCAATATATGGTGATGACACTTTCACTCCTTTAACCGGAGTGAGGTGCATCTCGGAAAACTTGTTATAGTCACGACCTGAACGGACACCAACCCAGTCGGTAGCACGCGCCAGTTCCTCAGTGGTGAGGTTGAGAGTGAACTCCATATTCCGCTTTATTATTTCGTAGCTGTGGCGCTCAGGACGGATAGAAACGTAGCACATGGCAGGGTCGGAGCAGATTGTGCCTACCCAACTTGCTGTCATTACGTTCCATTCATCAGGCGTGGCACCACAACTCACCATTACGGCTGGCAGCGGATATATCATTGTCCCGGGTCTCCAATTCTGTTTCATAAAATTACTTATTTCAGCACGATTTCATCTTCAGTAACCGGACGTTCGCAATAGTGGCATTTCAGCACCATATTGTTACGGTCAACCACATGGAAGTGCGTCTTCATTGGCTCATTATTGGTGATGCACTTAGGATTGTTGCATTTCACTATGCCGATAATGTCGTCGGGCAGAGTGACAGCGTGTTTCTCCACAACCTCATAATCGTGGATTATGTTGATTACTGCATTTGGCGCAATTATGGCGATTCGGTTGAGAGTCTCTTCAGGGAAGAATACATCAGCAACCTTTATGATTCCCTTTTTGCCGCATTTGCTGCTGTCGAGGTTGAATCCGATGGTTACACTGTTCTTTAAGTTCTTTATGCCTAAGAGATTCACAACCTTAAACAGTGATTGTGTAGGAATATGGTCAATTACAGTGCCATTTTCAAGTGCGGCTACTGCAAGTTCTTCTTTTTTCAATTTATACATAATTAGCTTCCTCCTCAATTATTTTACGTCAATACCGAGTACTTTGCAGATAATGGCCTCACGGGCGTAAAGTCCGTTTTGTGCCTGTTGGAAATAGTATGCCTTAGGATTGTCATCCACATCGTAGGCGATTTCGTTCACGCGTGGCAGTGGATGCAGCACCTTTAGGTTCGGCTTGCTTGAATCAAGCATGGAATTGCGGAGCTGGTAAAGATTCTTCACGCGCTCGTATTCCATCAAGTCAGTGAACCGTTCACGCTGCACTCGGGTCATATATAAAATGTCGGTCTTATCAATTACTTCCTGTGAGAAGTCGGTGTATTCGTGATATTCAATATTATGTTCATCGCAGAATACCTTATACTCAAGCGGCATTTTCAGCTCATCGCTTGAAATGAAGTTGAATACAGGATGGAAATAGTACATTGCCATAAGAAGTGAATGTACCGTACGTCCGTATTTTAAATCTCCAACCATGGAAATAGTGAGATTTTCAAGCGTTCCTTGAGTCTTCTTTATGGAATAAAGGTCGAGCATGGTCTGACTTGGATGCTGGTTGGCACCGTCACCTGCATTTATGATAGGCACTGGTGAGAATTCGCTTGCATAACGTGCTGCCCCTTCAAGATGATGCCGCATTATAATAAGGTCGGCATAGTTGCTCACCATCATTATTGTGTCCTTCAGTGATTCGCCTTTCGAAGAACTTGTTGTAGCTGCATCGGAGAAACCGATTACACGGCCACCAAGGCGGTTGACGGCTGTCTCGAAGCTTAGACGCGTTCTGGTTGATGGCTCGAAGAACAATGTGGCAATCACCTTTCCTTCAAGTAGCTTTCTATTGGGATTTTCCTCGAACATGCGTGTTTTGTCAACAAGCTCGAGAATCTCCTCTTTTGTTAAATCATTAATTGAAACCAAACTATCGCTGTTCATGTTCCGTAACTTTATGTTGTTGTTTTTAAAATTTGAAATAATCGCAAGGTACAAAAAAAGCCAATCACGAAGCGTATGCTTTATTGATTGACTGGTTGATAGAATTGGCGACATTAAGCCTCCGATGCGTCTTTTGATGGAGATTCATCGGAAATGTATGCTCACTGTTGTGAAACTTCTCTTGCATTTCGGAGCAAAGTTATGCAAAAAATTTCGTAATTCTTTATATTGCTTACTAAAAAGAATAAAATTATCATCTTATCACTATTATTGTTCCCAATGAAGATTATTTTCATTAAATTTGCCGAATTATTATTTATATTGGAAGTTTTATGCTGTATATCGGTGTAAATCTTAATGTTTTAACAAGAGAAAAGTAATAAATGATGATACCTACAAATCCTGATATGGATCCGCGCAAAGCGCGACGCCAGGACCGCACTCAGCATATAATTAAGGTGATGTGGGGCAGCTTTGGTATTTTTGTGGCATTTTGTTTTTTGATGTTTTTGCTGATTTACAACGGCATCATTGGTTATATGCCACCTATATCGGAACTGAAGAATCCTACTGATAATGCTGCTTCGATTATTTATAGTGATGATGGAGTGGAACTTGGCCGCTACTATCAGAATAAAGGCAACCGTGTGTATGTGGATTTTGATGAGATGTCGCCTTATCTTTCTAATGCTCTTATCGCCACTGAGGATGTGCGGTTTCTTGATCATTCAGGAATTGATGCCAGAGGTATAGCACGTGCTATCATTAAGCGTGGATTTATGGGCCAGCGCAATGCCGGCGGCGGCAGCACAATCACTCAGCAGCTTGCAAAGCAACTGTATTCACCGACGTCATCAAATGTGGTTGAGCGCATGATACAAAAGCCGATAGAGTGGGTGATTGCCATAAAACTTGAGCGATACTACACAAAGGATGAAATTATAAAAATGTATTTCAATCAATTCGACTTCCTTAATAATGCAGTCGGGATAAAGAGTGCAGCCTTTGTGTATTTTAAAAAGGACCCTAAGGATTTGACCCTTGATGAATCGGCAACACTTGTCGGTATGGTCCGGAATCCAGCTTACTATAATCCAGTACGGCATCCTGAAAGGACATTGGCTCGCCGTAATGTGGTGCTCGACCTTATGTGCAAGGCCGGGATGATTAGCGAAGATCAATTGTCGTCGCTACAGGAGCAGCCTCTTACGTTGCATTTTCAGCGTGTTGACCACAAGGACGGTCCAGCGCCTTATTTCCGTGAGGAACTTCGCCGAATGATGTCGGCAAAGGAGCCTGAACGCGGTGATTATCCTTCGTGGAATCAGCAGGCCTACGTTGACGATTCCATTGCATGGGCAACAAATCCGCTTTATGGCTGGTGCTCTAAAAACCATAAGCCGGATGGCTCTAATTACAATATTTATACTGACGGTCTGAAAATTTACACCACTATTGATTCGCGTATGCAGCAGTATGCTGAATATGCCGTCAAGCACCATCTTGGTGATGATTTGCAGCCTAAATTCAGACGTGAACGTGGTGGAATGCGTAATCCATACTCTTCCGACCCGGATGAACTGCCTTCCTCGCAGAAGCAGGCTCTTATTCGCCGCGCAATTCAACAGAGTGAGCGTTACCGCGTGCTGAAGGCTGCTGGCTACACGCACGATGAAATAATGGATAATTTCAGGAAGAAGATTGAAATGCGTGTGTTCACTTACGATGGCGGTACTGACGTAACTATGTCACCTCTTGATTCCATCCTTTACACAAAGTCGTATCTGCGTGCGGGTATGGTGGCGATGGACCCTGTTACTGGCTATGTCAAGGCCTATGTTGGCGGTCCGAATTTTCATTTCTTCCAATATGATATGGTATCTACAGGACGTCGCCAGATTGGTTCTACAATTAAGCCTTTCCTTTACACCTATGCTATGGAGGAGGGTTATACTCCTTGCGACCGACTCTCAAACACGCAACCTGTGATTGGTGGTTGGGCACCGCGTAACTCAAGCCATGCACGTGTCGGGCAAATGGTGGATTTGCGTTGGGCTTTGACTAATTCCAACAACTGGATATCAGCGCGATTGATGGAAAGGTTGAATCCTGCCACCCTTGTACGTTCAATGCATAACTTCGGCATTACTAACAAGCTTGAGGCTACCATAGCATTATGCCTTGGCCCATGCGAGGTGTCGCTGAAGGAAATGGTTACGGCTTACAGCGCATTTGCAAATCAGGGAATGCGTGTTGACCCTTTGTTCGTTTCGCGTATTACTGACAATCAGGGCAATGTGATATCGGAATTCACACCGCAGCACACTGAAGTTATCAGTGAAACTGCATATTATAAGATATTGTCAATTTTGCTTAACGTCGTTGATGGAGGTACCGCAAACAGGTTGAGGCGTCCACCATTTAATATTACAGCCCAAATGGGTGGCAAAACTGGTACTACAAACTTTAATGCTGACGGCTGGTTCATGGGTTTTACCCCGCAGCTTGTGATTGGCGTGTGGGTAGGTGGTGAAGAGCGTTATATCCACTTCAATTCAATGGCCAACGGCCAGGGAGCAGCAATGGCGCTGCCAATTTATGGCATTTTCATGAATAAGGTTTATTCTGACAAGGCTTTGCCATATTCGCAGGATGCTAAATTCGTTTTCCCGTCCGATTTCAATCCATGTTATAAGGAATACTATGGTGAGCCTGCTTCTGGTGGTGGCAAGTCTTCTTCTTCGGGAGAACCTGACCAGAAAAAGAGCCAGGCGGAGGAATCAATTCCGGGTGTGTTTGACTAAAAATGATATTGCATAAAAATATGTGTTGTCTAAATAATAATCATTTTTTTACGTTATGGTATTGTAAACAAATTTCGTGTAAGATTATTTATAAAAGGCATGAAATGCGAAATAAACTCACATAAAGTAAAAAATGGGAAAATATTAAGAAAAAACCAGCATTTGCTTTGTGCAATTGAATTTTTTATAATACATTTGCGAGTGTTTTTGCGGAAAAATCTCATTGTCAAAGTGGCAACTTGTGACTTTTCTTCAGAACATGGTGTAGGACAATATGATAGGAGACAATCGAAATGATAGGTAATATGAAACTAATCTATTGCGGAAATATACGAATATCATGCCACTGCCGAAGCCTGATTTACAGAATTAGAGCATAAACAAACTATTAATAACATAAAATTAATTTTTTAACAATTTTATTCATTTAAATTATGGAAGTTACTCCTAAAGTGGCAACACAAAAGCCAAACGTTCCCCAAAAGGACAACAAAGCTGTTAACAGCAATGTTCCGGGCATCAAGAATGCATTCATAGTAATTTTGATCTGCTTTGCAGCAGCAATCTGTATCTATCTATTCTTGCTCGGAAACCCGTCAAACTTCGACCCTGACCAATTGGCAGCCGGTAAGAAAGTTCCTATCAATTTGCTTGGCACTGTTTACAAAGGTGGCGTTATCGTACCTCTTCTTCAATGCTTGCTCCTCACCGTTATCGTTCTTTCTGTAGAACGTTGGATCGCTTTAAGAGCAGCTAAAGGTAAAGGTAATGTGACTAAGTTTGTTGAAAATATAAAGAAAGCTCTTGAGGCCAAAAATATTGAAGGTGCTAAGGACCTTTGCCGCAAGCAAAAAGGTAGTGTTGCATCTATCGTTTACAGCGTGCTTTTGAAGTACGACGAAATGGATAAGAACACAGCCCTTTCAAAGGAACAGAAACTTACAACCATCCAACAGGAAGTTGAGGAAGCAACTGCGCTTGAGATGCCTTCACTTCAACAGAATCTCCCGATTGTCGCTACAATGACTACTCTCGGTACTCTTATCGGACTTCTCGGTACTGTAATCGGTATGATTCGTTCATTCCAGGCTCTGTCAGCTTCTGGCGCTCCTGATTCAACTGAACTTTCCACTGGTATTTCCGAGGCCCTTGTAAACACCGCCTTCGGTATTATGACTGGTGCCCTTGCTGTTATTTCTTATAACTTCTTTACTAACAAAATCGATAACCTTACGTATGCTATCGATGAGCTTGGATTCTCAATCGTCCAAACATTTGCCGCTACTCACTAATCCGTGATAACGGACATACGTTTAAAATTATCAATTTCTAAAGAATTAAGAAATAACTAACAAATATGGGAAAAGTTAAAATCAAAAGGAAGAGTACACTCATCGATATGACTGCGATGAGTGATGTTACTGTACTTTTGCTTACTTTCTTCATGTTGACATCCACTTTCCTTCAAAAAGAACCTGTGAAAGTTGTAACGCCTTCATCTGTATCTGAGATTAAGGTGCCTGTACAAAAACTTGTCACAGTTCTTGTCGATCCTCAAGGACGCGTTTTCATGTCGTTTGCGGGCGATAAGGACACGACTTCGACTTCGGGCGGTATGTCGACCGAGGAAGTTCGTAAGCAGATTTTTGAAAGTGTAGTGGCGGAATATAATAGAGTACACCCATCAGCTAAAGTTAACTTCACTGATAAGGAAGAACAAACTTTCTGCAAGACGGCGATGTTCGGTATGCCGATGAACCAATTGAAAAAATGGTTGGATCTTAAGGATTCAAAGCGTGACGAGACTATCGACCCGACGAAGAAACAAGGTGCTGCAATGGGCTTTACTCAGGGCATTCCAATTGACAAATCTAAAGATGTAGAGATGGCTCCTAACGAATTCCAAATTTGGATTCGTGCCGCTTACAACTGCAGTAGTCTTAAGGATGTCATGGTTTCCGGTGAAGGTATCGCTATCAAGGCCGATGCGGATACTCCGTATTCAGTCGTACAAATTGTGATGGATAACCTTCAAACATTGAAGATGAATAAGTTTACATTAATGACTGCTTTAAAGAAAGAGAAGGGACAATAATTATGGCACAAGCAAAATCACATCAAAAGAAAATGTCCGTACGTGTGGACTTCACACCTATGGTCGATATGAACATGTTGCTTATCACCTTCTTCATGCTGTGTACGACTATGATCAAGTCACAGACTCTTCAAATCAGTCTTCCATCTAATGATAAGGTAGATAAAACAGAACAGAACAAAGTAAAGGAATCCGAAGCCATCACTGTTATTCTTGATAGTGACGTTGATGGTAAAGGGAAACCTACTATGAACTATGTGTACTACTATACAGGTATGCCTGACCTTGCAGCTGACGGTGCCGGTAATTTGACTAACAACAAGATGAAGGAAGTCAAATTCGACGCTGGCGAAGCATCTCAGAATTTCCCTATGAAAGTACGTGCTATCCTCCAACAGCGTAATGACCAGGTGCTTCAGAAAATTAATAAGCTGAAAGCTGATTACCGCGCTAAAAAACTTACTGATGAGCAATATCAGGCTCAGGCAAAAGTCGTTCGTAACGACGATAACTTGAAACGTCCTGTTGTCATCATTAAGGCTACTCCCCGTGCTAGCTTCATGAGTCTTGTAAGCGCTCTCGATGAGATGCAGATCAACAGCATAAGCCGTTATCAGGTTGATAACATGAATATGTCGGACTCTGCAATGATTAAGAGCTACTGGCAAAAACGCTTAGCTACACATAAATAAGGTGACAGATTCTATAAATTTTAAAATGAAATAAAGATTATGGCAAAAGACGTAGATCTGACATCAAAAGAATGGTGCGACTTAATATTTGAGGGTAGAAATAAAGACTTCGGCGCTTATTCATTGCGTCGTGGTTCCACAAAGCGATATAATAAATCACTTATATTTGTAGCTATTCTTCTTGTAGTTATTGCTGGATGTGTGGCAGGCTTCAATGCTTATTCCACTTATTTGGCAAAGCAGCGCGAAGCCAAGGACTTGGCTGAACAGGCTGCTCAAATGGCTCTCATGAAGAAGCAAGCTCCACCGCCAGAGGAACAACGTGAAAAGGTTAAGCCA
The DNA here is from genome assembly GCA_022484565.1 of Muribaculaceae bacterium. GTDB lineage: Bacteria > Bacteroidota > Bacteroidia > Bacteroidales > Muribaculaceae > JAKVKZ01. Next base: position 773 of record JAKVKZ010000040.1, on the reverse strand, counting down.
CCGGAGGTGAAGGAAATTCCGCCCGAGGTTTTGAAATCCGTCAAAGTAACCCAGCTCCTTATTGCTAAGGATGATCAGGTTAAGAAGGAAGACGAAATCAAGTCGCAGGATGAATTGAAGAATGAAAAGGATGCATTCGCTAATGTGACCAATAAGGTCGGTTCTGAAGACCGTAACATTACCCAAACCAAAAAGGAAGATGTAGTGGTTGAACAGAAAGCGCCGGAACCAGAGAAGGTGTTTACTGCAGTTGAGCAGATGCCGCAGTTCCCTGGAGGTGAGGGTGCATTGATGAAGTATCTTTCATCCCACATCAATTACCCGACAGTCGCAATGGAGAACAACGTTCAAGGACGTGTTATCGTTCAGTTCGTTGTCACCAAGAACGGCTCAATCGGTGAAGTTAAAGTTGCTCGTAGCGTTGACCGTGACCTCGACCGTGAGGCAGTCCGTGTCTGCAAATCACTTCCTAACTTCATTCCAGGTAAGATGAACGGCCAGGCCGTGAATGTGTGGTACACTCTTCCAGTTTCATTCAAACTTCAAGGTGCCAATTAATAGAGTTAGCAGTTGATTCTGCATAACGATTAACTTTTATAATGAAACCGCAGTTGCAAATTCTGTAAACTGCGGTTTCTTTTTATGCTGCAGATTCACAATAGAAGTGCAACAACGGAGCGCCAGTGGAAGTGAAAATTAATATGAAACACACACCGCGGGAGCGCCAAGCGGCAAGGGGCGAGTAGCCCCGCCGAGCGTCAACAAGCAATGCA
>JAKVKZ010000039.1 GCA_022484565.1 Muribaculaceae bacterium | reverse complement strand
CTTCAGGCTTCCAACACTGGCGACGCGCCTAAAATTATCCGCATCGACAGCAAGGCTGGTCACGGCGGCGGCAAGCCTATAATGAAACGCATCGAAGAAATGGCCGACATTTATTCATTCATCATGTACAATCTTGGCATGACAATGAAATAGAAATCACCAATTGAAATAATTGTCGGGGCAAGTGCTGATTCCAGTATTTGCCCCGATATTTTTTACCACGCCACTAATGCAATCAGCAGCAACCACCGCCATATCTGCTCCCAAAAGGCTCATTCATTCGCCCTATTATAAGCGAAAAGCCCGCTTCTCACGAAGCAGGCTCCTCTTGGATGATGAAAAAAATTTTGATGTATTTATCCATTGAAATAATTGCTTATTTCCATTTTAATGAGGCAGATGGCTGCCCTTGTGGCATCAATTGCCGCCGCCAGGACCTCCGCCACCACCAGGGCCGCCACCGCCGCCAGGACCTCCGCCACCGTTACCGATGGTGGTTACCATTGACGTTGGATTGAATGTGGTTGCACTTGTTCCGGCAGTGTAAGTGCCGTCTGCTGTGTAACCGTTGAATGTGGTGCCGCCTGTCACGCTGCCGCCAGTATATATGGTGTACGTTGTGCCGCTTGTAAGTTTTGGACTGCTGAAGAAGAAGCACATACTCTGATATGTGCGCGGAATCTTATAGGTTATAATGTCGTTGCCCGAAGCATCCTGCACATGAATCAGCTGGTTTGCAGTGCCAGTGGTGTTGTAAATCACCGACCTCTGCGTGCATGCCGACGTCGTAGGAGTGGTTGTGCCGCCACCTGTACCGATAATTATTCCGCCCGTGATTTTGAATGTGTTCTGGTCGCAGTCGAATCCGTCTTCAGGCTGATTCGTACCCGATGCTATCACCACTCCGCCATTAATTGTCAGTGTTCCGTTTGAATCAATGCCGTCGTTGTTGGACGCATAGCTATATACTTCGCCACCGTTTATTACAATCTGCGATGCGGCATTTATTCCGTCGTCAACCGTATTGCAGGTGACTGTGCCGCCGTTGATGGTAAGTATTGCCTTACTTTCAAGGCCTTCACCGCCTTCCACTGTACTGGTCGATGTTATCGTACCGCTATTTATCGTCATGTTGCCGATAGCCTTTATTACTTTGGCATTAGCATAATCAGCATTCATTCCGCTGCCGCTCACAAGGAACTGATTACCTGTGGTCTTGGCTGTAATTACCGGGTTGCTGCTTCCGTCGCCTATAATCATTGTGCCGTCAGCCGAAATGCCTTTTCCTGCGGTGCCCGTACTTGTCACTGTTATGTCACCGCCGTTGATGTAGATGTTGGCGTCGCTCTTTATGCAGGCTGCTGAATAGGAATCCGTCTCACTGCTGGCATTGGTGTAAGTGGCACCGTCACCCGATGTGGTGATATTTATTGTTCCGCCAGTTATGTTGATGTCCTTGTCGCCGGAGATACCTTTTCCGCCCGCACCGGTCAATGTCATTGTGATGCTTCCGCCGGAAATGTTGATTGTGCTGTCGCCCTTTATTCCTGTGGAATAGCTTGGATCACCGTCAGTGATTTCTACGCCGCCCGAATGGTTTATGGTGATGTCGCCGCCACTGATTGTGATGGTGCTGTCGCACTTTATTCCTTTGGTGGTCGCTGTCGATTCGTTGATTTTCAATGTTCCGCCCTTGATGGTTACGAATCCTTCGTCGCCGTCAATGCCGTCGCCTGTGGCCGTAAGTGTTACTGTGCCGCCGCTCATCGTGAACGCGTCCTTTGTGTGGATTGCGTCGGATGCCGCACTCGGCACTGTGATTGTTCCGTTCTCAACCACTATGTCATCATCGCTGACAATTGCATGTTTCTTCACGCCTGTCACGTTGAGTGAGCCATTGCCGGTGAAGTCAATTTTGCCTTCGCTGAACATTGTGCCCTTCATGTCCTCACCGCTCACGGTTTTGTAGGTGGAACCGTCAACAAGCGTGTTTACCGTGCCGTCAACGAGGTTCACTGTCATCTTCTTGCCGCATTGGCTGTTGATGGCTGCGCCTTTAGTGTTTGTGATGCTCACACCGTCGAGGTCGAGCTTGAATTTCTTCGTGCCGTAGATTTTAAAGCATCCGTCGGTAGTCGTGCCGCTGAGATGATATTCAATCTCATTATCCGATGTTGAATTTACCGTCACGTCTGCTCCATCTTTGGTTACTACCACTCCTTCAAAAGCTAAAGGATTGAAGATGGTGGCGTCTGTTCCGTCATAATTTATGTACACCACATCGTCGCAAGTGCCCACCGTTAGGCTGTCGAGTGCCGCAACGCTGAAAGCGGCTGTGGAATCGGCTGTCACCACATTCATTGTGCTTTGGTCGGCACTGAACTGGATTGTGTCAACTTTTGCTACGGGTGCGCCGTTTGAAATCTTGTCGGAAGTGTGGATAAAAACTTTATTCACTGAGGTTGCGAACGCTACAAGAATAGCACAGCAGCCAATTACTGAAATCAATGTCTTTTTCATAATTTCCTGAATTTTACTGCTTGGTTATTAACTTTCAGAATGTAGAGGCCGCCTGCAAGTCCGCTCACGTCAATCTGATCTTCCGACGATGCGGAAGTGGTCTTGACCAATGCTCCGTCAACTCCATAAATGCTTATGGAATACGTGCCGTTAAGGCCTTTAATCTGGATGTAGCTGTCAGCCGGATTTGGAAATACGACGGCTGAACCATCGGAACTCATACTTGTCAATTTGGTTACAGCAGATGATGTGCCGAAATTAATGAATGACAAATCGCTCATTGCCACAGAAGTGGAGGAACCATCGGTTGTTGTCACCACAACATTGCCGCCAGTGACTGTAATCTTTCTCAAATTTGAGAAAAGCGTGCTCGCTACTGTTGCATCTGTCTTATGAAGCAAAACCGCATCGGCATCCACTGCCCAAGCCGCGGCTCCACATCCAAGATAAAGCATCATCACAAGCATTGCCAATTTTAATGTTCTCATAAAAGTGAATTTTTTAGTCCTGCAATTATTCCATCTATGACTTTGCAAAAATAATCTAATTGTTTGGCATTCAACAAGTACTTTGTATAAATTGCCTTGTTTTGCCCCTACTTTTGATTTTTTCTCACAAATCCGAATGGAATGTTAAAAAATATAAAATGCTCAACGTATTATATATCAGTCATTTGTTATATAGCCTTATGGGGCAAAATTAGCACCTGAATCTAATTATTCACAATAAATTAAATATACCCGTTAATTATCATCACGAAATTCGCATTTTTAATAACTGATCATTCCATTTTTTATCATAAATCTCACAATTCATATTACAGACTTCAGCATTATTCAGCCGAAAAAGGACGTGCTGCAGAATAAGCACGTCCTTTTTTCAAAACAATTCTCATCAGAAAAATTACTGATATGAAATAATTAAAACATGAAAAACTAAAAAAAGTCCGAAATACTAATTAAAAACAATATACATAAAGTGTCTTATAGATAATGTGTACGAAACTTGATATATAAACCTAAAACTAACTATTGTATGCAGTTTCTCCATGCTCGTAAATGTCGAGGCCTTCCTCTTCAATTCTCTTCGGAACTCGCAGTCCGTGTACTATGTCAAGCACCTTGAACAGTGCAAATCCACAGGCTCCTGCCCAGCAAGCCACTGTGAGGGCACCGAAAAGTTGGCAAAGGAAGAAATTGGCGTGGCCAGTGTAAATCCAGCCTTCGGAAACGCTGAATAGACCTGCAAGGATTGTTCCGAGGAATCCACAGCAACCGTGCACAGCTGAAGCACCTACTGGGTCGTCAACGTGAAGTACACGCTCGATGAATTCAACAGCGAATATCATCACAACGCCACAAATAAGTCCAATGAGAAGTGCTCCAGTTCCCGACACTGCATCGCAACCGGCTGTGATGCCGACCAATCCGGCAAGAATGCCGTTGAGTGTCAATGAGAGCGATGGCTTGCCATAGCGCAGCCACGTGCCGAACATTGCTCCAAGTCCGCCGGTGCAGGCTGCAAGGTTAGTGGTGAGGAACACATGCGAAATCTGTACTCGCGCTGCCTCGCCTGCAGCTGCAAGCGATGAGCCAGGGTTGAATCCGAACCAGCCAATCCAAAGGATGAACACGCCGATTGAGGCGAGTGTGATGCTGTGGCCGGGGATTGCGCGGGGCTTGCCTTCCTTGTCGTATTTTCCAAGGCGCGGACCGAGTATGGCTGCTCCGACGAATGCTATCACGCCACCTACAAGGTGAACCACCGTACTGCCGGCGAAATCGTGGAAACATGTGCCGAAAGTGGTTTGTATCCAACTGGCTGGGTCGGTGCTCATGAGCCATCCTCCGCCCCATGTCCAGTGGCCTTCCACAGGATAGATTATGCCGCTGATGAATACTGTGTAGCAAACGTACATGGAGAACTTGGTGCGCTCTGCCATTGCGCCCGACACGATTGTGGCTGATGTGGCACAGAACACTATCTCAAACATCAGGAATGTCTCGATTGGCAGTCCGTTGTTCACAAGCTTTTCCATTTCATCGAGTGTCCACACGGGTGTGCCGATGAATGCACCATGGCCGAACATGAACCCGAAGCCGATGAACCAGAAAAGCACTGACCCAAGCAGGTAGTCCACAAAATTCTTCATGATGATGTTGGTGGTGTTCTTGGTGCGGGTGAAACCTGCCTCAACAAGAGCGAATCCCGCCTGCATCCAGAACACAAGCGCTGCTGCCACAATTACCCAAACGGTATCTATTGACTTTGCCAAGTCAAGCACTGTCCCAGTTGCTGCCGCACGTGAGGTCGGGACGACCGCCTCCGCAGCACTTGCATTGAATGTGCCCAAAGCATAAAGGGCAATAATGCACAAAGTGCTGATTAAACCTATGTTGTATTTTTTCTTGATACTCATTTTGCAAAAATTTTAATGTGATGTAATGTAATCTGTTTTCTGAATTCCCTTTTACTTGGAAGTGCGTCTAAACCCCCTTCTCCTGTTCTGCATTGTAGAGTGAGATGTCACCGCGGTCGCCGGTGCGGATGCGGATTGCATCATCGACGGGCATCACAAAGATTCGTCCGTCACCTATCTCGCCCGTATAGGCTGCCTTGACTATGGCATTGATGGTTGGCTCGACATTCTTGTCGCGCACCACGATGTTGAGCATTATGCGCTCAATGCAACTTGTGTCATAAACGACACCTCGATAAATGCGCCCTTCACGGGACTTTCCCATTCCTCTAACATCAAAGTAGGAAAACCACTCGATGTTGGCTTCAAGTAATGCGTCTTTCACATCCTCGAACTTGGTTTTGCGAATTATCGCTTCAATCTTTTTCATAATGATTATTTATAATGTGTTACAAAGTTATTCCAAACACTATGTATGCCTTTTCTGTCTCAGGATTCGCGGCTACCTTCACAAATGCCGGTATGCTGAATGAATCGGTCACCTTTATTTCCTTGCTTGCCGTCAGCCCGATGTTCACCACCGCGAATTTGTCAGTTTTTGCGGTGTACGCTCCGTCCCATGGTGTAATTCCAACCTCTGCTTTCAAGTTCACATCACCCACTTTGAATGGTGCTGCTGCCTCTATGTATGTGCTGTAGGAACGTTTGCCGTCGGATTTTTTGTAATAGTCCTTACCGGCAAAATTGGTGTACCAATTGAGTGATAATGGGCCGAAATCATAGCCCACATTTGCCTCAAACACGTGGGTGCTTGTGGCCGAATGGCAATTGTAGTCGAAATATTTCGCCCCAGAGTTATACTGGTCGAATGAATAATCGGTCACTGCCAATTTTAATTTGTCAATCGTGTACGAAGCCGTCAAATCAAATTCTTTTGTGTCCTTGTGATAAAAGCCGACATTTCCCCATGCCGTAAAGGAGAATCCTCCTGCGCTTACGCCCAGTGTGGGCTGTACACTGACTCCGCCAAGGTTTTGGCCGCGCCAATAGTATGTACTTACGAGGTCGGCACTGGCCGTTACCTTCGCCTCCGTGTCGGCAGCTCTCACTGCCATTGGCATTGCCGCCGACATAATCAAAATTGCAACAAACGTCTTTTCAATTAAACCTTTCATCTTTTTTACCTTAATTAATTCCCTATTTCGGATATTTCTCACTCAGGGCTTTGCCCTATACTCCTCTTCTCTCTTGAGGAAATAAATAAAAAAAGTAGCCCACTCCTACCCGAGGAGGAGCTACCGAAACGAAGCACAATGTGAATATCATTATGATAGCTTATTACCTTTATTTCTATCTTTATGATTTAATTCGATGCAAATATATATCGTTTTGTAATATAAACAAAATATTTTTAAAACAAAATGATAATTAATTTTAGCCACCCGACGTAAGTATTCTTCAATCAAGCGGTTACAAAAAATATTTTTTTCAAAAAAATTTTCAAAAATCTTTGAATTTGCGTGATTTTGTGTCAAAATCACATAAAATATGGCAAATATAGGTAATTTTGCAGCATTTTTCGGGTATTTACTTTCATATTGATAGTATATCACGCATAAAACTAACAATCCATAGCAGTTCTTCAATTTTTACTTACAGAATTTAAGCAAATGGGCGTTTTTCATGGATTTTGATTATCACACAAATCACCTCATAAATCATGGCATGACTTTCTTGGCACAACAGATTATGTTGCGTCTTATTGAAAATCCACAAAATTTATCAATGGAATTTAATAGCTGTATATAAGATCGAGCAAAGTTTGACCTACGGCATTCAGTGTGGCACGGTCAATCACGTCAATTGTGTCGTGAGTGGTATGCCAACCCGAAAAGAACCCGCTGTCCTGACCGCTGCCGCCTTGCATATCTATAATGTCAATACATGGTATGCCTCCATGATTCACAAAAACATGGTCGTCGGTTACTGCGCCTCCGCTTTCTGAACTGAAATAGGAGCTAAAGCCTGACTTCGCTGCAATATTCCACACATTAGAAAGCACATCGTTGGCATCGGCAACCGAAAAGTATTCGCGTTTGAATTTAGCTCCCGATGCTCCCACCATATCAAGCAGAATGCCGTACATCGGTCTGTATCCGTCGTGATGCGGATGTGCAACCCAATATTGTGTACCAAGTCCCCACGTGTTTTCAGTGTCTTCTCCTCCGCCGTTATTTCCCCAATCTTCGGCATCAACAAAAAGAATGTCAACTCCCACGTTACTCTTCTTGGCTTTCATGGCTCTCGCCACTTCAAGAAGCACGCCTACTCCGCTGGCAGCATCATTGGCACCCATCACCGGCTCTTTATGCTTGGTTTGGTCAGGGTCATTATCGGCCCACGGTCGGCAGTCGTAATGGGCAAGCAGCAGTATCCGCTGCTTTGCGGCTGGATTGATTTCACCTATTATATTGCATGCGTCAAGTTTCACTCCATCATAAGTGGTCAGCTCGGCACGCTGCATTATCACACTGTCGCAACTGGCGCGAAGTTGTTCGGACAGAAATTTCACTGCACGCGCATGTGCTTCCGTGCCGGGAACTCGCGGACCGAAATCGCACTGAGCCTTCACAAAATAGTATGCGCTGTCGGCATTGAACTTTACTGGCTGGGCTATCGAGTCGGTTTCTGCCGGCTGAGCCGCCACATTATGCCTGTTTCTGCATGAACCGCTTACCATAAGTAAGGTGAATGTTAAAAATAAAACTGAAAGACGCATGGAATTCATAATCTCAATAAAAAAATTTCAACTTCAAAAGTAGTGCTTTTCAAAGAAATAAACGCGATTTAAAAATAATTTTTCATGGTTTAGGCGATTTTCGTGGATTACGATTTGCACCGCAAGGTATTTTTGCAATGTCGCATCAAGGTGGTGCGGCAATAATAAAAACCAAAATTATTATGAATAATAACGATGAAAACGAACAAAACGAAACTGAGCCTATCGAAACGGCTCCCGAAGAAACAATCCAAGCCGACAAAGCTAAAGACATCCCGGAAGTGCAAAAAGACGCATTCACGGACCTGCTCGTGAGCAACCCAGCATTGTGCCGGATGATTGCTGACCTGATTGACGGAAAAACTATTGACCAGGCCATTGCCGACAATTTCAAGGGCTGGGTAAAGCAGGATTCAACTGCAAAAATTCCCGATGAATCGGTGGAAAAATTAAGTTCTCTTGCAAATGTATCCGATGAAATGAGGCAGAAAATCATCTCTGCTGCCGATGAAATTCGGAAAAATGGTCTGAACGACACGACGGCTAATCTGCTACTGCATGCACTCGACTACGATAATGCCGTAAAAAATGCCGATGCCTCCGGCTATATCCGCGGAAAAAACGAAAAAATCGAACTTGTCAAGGACACTTCACTGCCATTGAGAAAGACGAAAAACGGAAAATCCAAGGACGAGCCTCTATTTCCTCAATACTCCCACGTCAGCGTTTGGGAGAAATGAAATCATGAAAACCAAGCCTCTATTTTATTAATATCTTAATTCAAAACACACAATGAAAACTTTTAATTTTCTTTCCGGCTTTGTCGGAAAATGGGCGAAAATTGCGATGAAATGGGCAATTTCTGACCAGGGCATAATCACTCTTGCCGTAATTGCGGCATTAACTGCTCTGATGCTTTCGGGCTGCCACCACGGTACCTCACTTGCTTTCGCAGCAATAGTAACAGGTACTGCTGGTGGAAAACATGTGGTTGACGGTCCGCTCACCACTGAAGCCAGCAAGGAAGCCAGCCCTGAACTGCTTCTCAACGAAATCGACAAGCAAATCGTAAAAATCCGCCCGATGGCCACGCCTATCGACCAAATCTCCCGCTGCGGAGGGGCCAAGCACTCCGGCAGCATGATGGTGGACTATTACAATGTTGACACAAAGTTGACCAACGGTTCGGTAATCGACGACTACGTCGCCCCATCCACCGACGATGCCACGGCACAATTGGCTACAATCAACACCAGCCAGAACGGCATCTTCGACATTTCCGACACAATTCTCGTGAAGGGCGTGAAAGGATACAATGACGATGGCGCCACTGTCAGCGACGACGACCTTGTCCTTTATGTAATGTCGAAAGCTGATAACGGCGCACTTAATGTGGTGGCTGTCAACGGCAAGAAAAGCAATGTCGGTGGCGACAACGGCAACAGAATTGTCCCCTCCATTCCTGCCGACACTCAGCTGATTAGAATGGGCAGGGCATCTTCGGAACTTGATGTGCAGACTGCCCAGTTCGAGGCTCTTCCGCAAAAGGCGCAGAACTATTGCCAAATCTTCAAGATGCAGATTGAGCAAAGCACTTTGCAAAAAATCGCAAACAAGGAGGTTAACTGGAGCATGACCGATCAGGAGGAGGCTGCAATCTACGACATGCGTCTGGGCATGGAAAAGAATTTCCTGTTCGGTGTGAAGCGCACCATCTACGATTCCCGTAAAAAGGAGCACGTCCTGCTCACTGGCGGAATTTGGCACCAAGCCGGCAAAACCTTCAAATATTCATCGGATTCGTTCACTCAGGACACCGTTATCGACATGATGAAGGAGGCTTTCACTGGCAATGCAGGCTCTAAGCGGAAAGTGCTGATTGGCGGCTCGAATCTTATCGGCCTCATCAACAAGCTCGATTACACCAAGGTGATTAACGCAGGTGAAAACGTGGCTAAATGGGGTATCGACTTCTCGGAAATGAGTTCAAAATTCGGCAAACTATATGTGTTGCTCTCTGAAGTTTTCGATGAATGTGGCATGGCCAACGACGGTATGATAATCGACCCTGAATACATTCAGAAGTACAGCCACCTGCCTTTCGGCACTGAGGCTCTCGACCTGAAGGCTGCCGGTATGCGCAACACCGATGCGCTTGTGCTCACCGAAGCGAGCTGTCTTGTGCTCCGTTATCCTAAGGCGCACATGCGCATAATCAAGCAATAGGTTTTCCTATCTTTTTTCCTGTTTACAATTACGGCGCGGCCCGATTAAGCCACGCCGTAATTTTTTCGCGACCTGAAGCTTGGGAAGCTTCCACTCTACCAAAGTCTGGCCGCAATATTTTCTGCCTGCTTTATTTCTCGCCGAAAGCGAGGTCGCCAGCATCCCCAAGTCCTGGAACTATATAGGAATGGGCATTTATCTTTTCGTCGATATCGGCTATCCACAACGTCGTCTTTTCGTTGGGGAAAGTATGCGAAATGAAATTCACCGCTTGGCGCGATGCTATCACCGATGCCACATGAATGTGGGCAGGATGTCCTTTGGTGAGCAGTGCCTGATATGCAAGTTCCATCGACGCGCCTGTGGCGAGCATCGGGTCAACGAGTATCAAGGTCTTATCGTCAAGCCTTGGTGAGGCGATGTATTCTATATGTATCTCAAAATCATCTTTTTCCTTGTATTTTCTGTAGGCTGACACAAATGCGTTCTCGGCATTGTCGAAATAGTTCAGAAAGCCTTGATGGAAAGGCAGTCCGGCACGCAAAATCGTACCTAAAACTATTTTCTCGCTTATCACATTGCATTTTGCCACAGCAAGCGGTGTGGTGACTTCAACTTGTTCATATTGAAGCCGTTTTGAAATCTCATAAGCCATAATCTGACCTATTCGTTCAAGGTTGTTACGGAACAGCAGGCGGTTTTTTTGAATTTCTTTGTCGCGCAGCTGTTTCATGAATTGGCTGATGAGCGTTTTTTGTTCACCGAAATTGATGATTTCCATATTATTGATTTTTTAATCCGATTGTTTTTCTTCTAATATCTTGCGGGTTGTGGCCTTGTCTGCTTCAAGTTGTTGGCGCAGTTTCTCAATCGACGCCATTTTCTTCTCGCTGCGGAAGAATTTTATGAATTCCGCAGCAATTGGCTGGTCATAAATATCTGCGTCAAAGTCAAGTATGTTCACTTCTATGCTCTGTGCCCCGTCCTTTTCAATTGTGGGGCGGATTCCGATATTTGCCATTCCCTGCCTGCGCACTCCGTCGGCGGTTATCACGTTCACGGCATAGACTCCTCTGTGCGGTATCACTATGTTTGGGTCGATTTTTCCGATGTTTGCTGTCGGAAATCCCAGTTTCCGTCCGTTGCCCGCGCCTCTCACCACTTCGCCGTGAATGGTGAACGGGTGTCCAAGGCAATTCTTGGCATCGTCAACCTTTCCCGAAGTTATAAGTTTGCGGATTACCGACGAACTCACTGGGCTATAAGGCCCTATGTATTCTTCTGCCTTTTCTATCTTCACTCCGAGTGTTTCGCCATGACGCACATAGTCGGCAAATGTCTCTTTGCTTTTATGCCCGAAATGATGGTTATAGCCAATCACCAGCATCGCCACCCCAAAATGGTCGCGGATATAGCGGATATATTCAAAGGCATCCATTGCCGAAAGCGATAGCGTGAAATTCATGAGTATCACATCGTCAGGGCCGAGGCTCCTTATTGCTTCCAGCCGTTCGTCAATGCTCATTATCATTTTCAAGTCGGTGTGCGGATTCAGCACAAACTGCGGATGGGTGTTGAATGTTATCACCGCCGATTTCAGCCCGTTGGCGCTTGCCGCTTTCTTCAGCGAATTTATCAGCGACGCATGCCCGCGATGCACTCCGTCGAACATCCCTATTGTGGCGGCTACTGTGCCTTTTTGCAGGCTGTCGGGAGAATCGATAATTTCCATCGTCTATTGGTTTTTCTTGCCGAAGGCTTCCATAAATTCTGTTCCGGGCGGCACAAGGCGCGTTTTGAATCCAAGTGCTGCGGCTCCGTCAAGGTTGACTTGACCGTCGTCGAAAAACAGCGTCTCTTCTGGCTTTATTCCGAATTTTGCTATGGCATAGTCGAATATTTCCTTGCTTGGTTTGGAGCAATGTGCCAGATACGACACTGCCACTCCGTCGAAATAATCTTCAAGTTCAAGTTTCTCGGCACGGAAACATTCGCGTATTTTGCTGTCGAACATTATCTGGTTGGTGTTGGAAAGCAGATAAATTTTGTAGGTCTTGCGCAGTTCACGCAGTGCTGTAAGGCGGGCCACCGGTATTCCTATCAGGAAAGCATTGAACGCATCGTTGATTTCCTCGTCGGTCACTGGATGCGGGATGTGCTCGCGGATTTTCCCGCGGAACACTTCGGGGGTGATGTCGCCGTTCTCAAGCTGGCAGAATTCACCGCTCTGTATGTAGTTTCCCACCATCTGTTCAGCGTCGGCCATGCCCAAGGCTATCAGCGCGCTTACGCAATTCTCGCGCTTGATGTCCATTATCACTCCGCCGAGGTCAAACATCAGATTCTTTATCTTCGTATCCATCTTTTCAAGTTGTTTTTTATTTTTTTTGCGGTGACAAATTTAATAATTTTCATTGAATTATCCACTATGACTTGCATTTACATCTCTCTAACAACTATATATCTCCCCTTTTATGTGAAAAACTTTACTAAATCTTCTTAAATAAAATTATATTTTCAGCCTGATTTTAAGAAAAAAATCCCCTATCTTGCACAAACCACAATATTATAGTATATTTGCAGCCGAAACGTAATAGAGGGGGCAGCTGCTCCCTCCTTTTTTTATCAATACTTTAACTTGCTTTTATGATCGACAGAACGGCTGTGGCCGACGTGGTTAACAAAGCCCTTGAGGGCAGCAACGCATTCTTGGTTGATGTCAGCGTAAGCGCCGACAACTGCATTGTTGTGGAAATCGACAGCACCGACGACATCAGCATCGACCAATGCGCCAATCTCACACGCACCGTCGAAGCCAATTTCGACCGCGATGTCGAGGACTACGAACTTGAGGTCGGAAGTGCAGGACTTACCTCTCCTTTCCGCGTGAAAGGCCAATATCTTAAAAATATCGGCAACGAGGTGGAAATTCTCACTGCGGCAGGTAAAAAGGAGCATGGCACGCTGAAGGCTGCTGGCGACGACAATTTCACCGTCACCATCTCCCGAAAAGTCAAGCCCGAAGGCGCAAAACGCCCCGTATTGGTCGATGAAGACGTTACTTTCGCTTACACTGATGTAAAATATACAAAATATTTAATGCAATTCTAAAGATATGGCTACAAAGAAGAATGAAGAGTCCAACGAAATGGTTGACAATTTTTCTGAATTTAAAGAGCAGAAGAATATTGACAAGACCACGATGATAAGCGTTCTGGAAGAGTCTTTCCGCAGTGTGCTCGCCAAAATGTTCGGTAGCGACGAAAATTTCGACGTTATTATGAACCCTGACAAAGGCGACTGCGAAATCTACCAGAATCTACAGATTGTCAACGACGGTGAAGTTGAGGACAAAAATAAGCAGATTGGCATCACTGACGCTAAAAACGACCCTGATGACCCTGACCCCGACTGCGAAGTGGGCGAAGAGCACACCAAGAAAATCGACTTTGCCAAATTTGGCCGCCGCGCCATTCTGAACCTTCGCCAGACTCTTGCCAGCAAGATTCTCGACCTTCAGAAGGATGCCATATACACTAAGTTCAAGGAAATGGAGGGCGAACTGGTCACCGGCGAGGTTTACCAGCTTTGGAAAAAGGAAATCCTCCTCCTCGATGCCGACAAGAATGAGCTGCTCCTCCCTAAGGACCAGCAGATTCCTTCCGACCGCTATCGCAAGGGCGAACAGGTTCGCGCCGTGATTTACAATGTTGACAACAAGAACAACAACCCGAAAATCACAGTCTCACGTACAAGCGACAAATTCCTTATCCGCCTCTTCGAACTTGAAGTTCCTGAAATTCACGACGGTCTGATTCTCATCCGCGCCGTTGCCCGTGTACCGGGTGAACGCGCCAAAATCGCCGTTGAGAGCTACGACGACCGCATCGACCCTGTCGGCGCTTGCGTCGGCGTGAAAGGCTCCCGAATCCACGGCATCGTCCGCGAACTTCGCAACGAGAATATCGACGTAATCAATTATACCACCAACCCGCAGCTGTTTATCCAGCGCGCCCTCAGCCCTGCCAAAATTTCTTCTATCAGGCTCGATGAGGAGAACAAGCGCGCCGAGGTGTTCCTCCGTCCTGAGGAGGTTTCAATGGCTATCGGCAAGGCTGGCCTCAACATCAAGCTCGCCACCAAGCTCACAGGCTACAACATCGACGTTTACCGTGACCTTGAGGCCGAAGGCGAGGAGGACATCTATCTGGATGAATTCAAGGATGAAATCGATGATTGGATTATCGAAGCCCTCAAAAATATGGGCTGTGCCACAGCCAAGGCTGTCATCAACACTCCGCGCGAGGAGCTTATCGAAAAAGCCGACCTCGAGGAGGACACAGTCGACAGCGTACTTAAAGTTCTGAAAGCTGAGTTCGAAGATTAATCAGCTGCCGGCCTTTTGGCCTCTGAACACTTCCTCGGCGGGTGAGGATGCCCGCCACCTCTTAATTCTTCAATTTTTAATAACCACTTATTAGTTAATATGTCAGTAAAGATAAGTAAAGTAGCAAGAGATTTTAATGTGGGAACACAGCGGATCATCGAGGCCCTGAGCAAAAAGGGCATCACCATTGACTCCAACCCTAATTCCCGCATTTCAGACGAGCAGTATGAAATGCTCGTCAAGGAGTTCCAGCCCGATAAGGATCAAAGGATTAAATCGGAGGAATTCATCAATGAGCGTCAGAGCCAGAAGGAGAAAAGCAAGTCTTCGGCTCGCGCTGCTACGGAATCTGAAAAGGCTCAAAAGCAACCTAAAGTTGAAGAGATTAAGACGGAAGTGGAACAAATGAACAGGCCTAAGGTTTTGGGTAAAATCGACCTCGCTCAGGTGGGCAAGCCTGCTCCTAAGCAAACCGAGAAAAAACCTGAACCTCAGCAGCCTAAACAGCAGCAACAACCAAAACCGCAACCTCAGCAGCAGCCTAAACAGCCACAAAAGCCTCAGCAGCCGAAACCGCAACCTCAGCAGAAGCCTAAGCCTGCCCACACCGAGCAGAAACCGGCGCAAAAGCCTGTGCAGAGCCAACCGGCACCGAAACCTGTGCAGCCTGAAAAGCCGGCACAGCCAGTACAGCCGCAAAAGCCTCAGCAGCCTGCTGTTCCGGCTCAGCCTCAAAAGCCCGCTGAACCTGAAATTTTCTCTTTGGGCAGCCCGACTCTTAAGACCACTCTCAACGTCATCGGCAAAATCGACCTTTCTACTCTTAATCAGCAGACAAGGCCTAAAAAGAAGACTAAAGAGGAAAAGCGCAAGGAGCGTATGGCCAAAGCCGGTCAGCAAAAGCCTAATGGAGGTCAGCAGCCTCAGCAGGGCAACGGCCAGCAGAACGCCAACGGCGAACGCAAAAAGCGCAAACGTATCGGCAAGGAAAAAATCGATATCGAAAAGAGTGCCAACCAGATTCAGCAGAATCAGAATCGCCAGAACAACGGCGGTGGCAATAATGGTGGGCAGAACAATAATAATAACAATCAAAACGGCGGAAAACGCCGCGACAAAAAGAATAAGCGTCCGTTCAAGCCCGAAGTTAACGAGGAAGACGTTCAGAAGCAGGTGAAGGAGACTCTTGCCCGCCTCACTTCCAAGGCACCTAAGAAAGGTGCTAAATTCCGTAAGGAAAAGCGCGAGGCTGCCCGCGAAAGCGAGATTGCCGAGGCTAAAAAGGAAGCTGCAGAGGAAAAGACGCTCAAACTCACCGAGTTCGTTTCCGTTCAGGACCTCTCGGCTATGATGAACGTGCCTGTCAATGAGGTTATCAAGACCTGTATGGACGTGGGCGTTATGGTTTCCATCAACCAGCGTCTCGATGCCGAAACCATCAACATTGTCGCTGAGGAATTTGGCTTCAAGACCAAATATGTCAGCGCTGAAGTGGTTCAGGCCATTCAGGAGGACGAGGACAAGCCTGAAGATCTCGTTTCCCGTCCGCCGGTTGTTACCGTCATGGGCCACGTTGACCATGGTAAGACTTCCCTGCTCGACTATATCCGCAAATCCAACGTCATCGCTGGCGAGGCTGGCGGTATCACGCAGCACATCGGTGCCTACAACGTGAAGATGAGTAGCGGACAGCGCATCACTTTCCTCGACACTCCTGGTCATGAGGCGTTCACCGCCATGCGTGCCCGCGGTGCCAAGGTCACTGATATTGTCATCATCATCGTTGCTGCCGACGATAGCGTCATGCCTCAAACCATTGAGGCAATCAACCACGCGTCGGCTGCTGGTGTTCCTATAATTTTCGCCATCAACAAGATTGATAAACCGGGTGCTAATCCTGAGAAAATCAAGGAGGAGCTGGCCAACATGAATTATCTTGTTGAGGAATGGGGCGGCAAATATCAGTCGCAGGACATCTCCGCCAAAAAAGGCATCGGTGTCACTGAACTGATGGACAAGGTTCTTCTCGAGGCTGAAATGCTCGACTTGAAGGCTAATCCTAACCGTCGCGCCACCGGCACAATCATTGAATCGTCGCTCGATAAGGGCCGCGGTTACGTTGCCACCGTGCTCGTCTCCAACGGCACTCTGCACAACGGCGACATTGTGCTTGCAGGTACTCATTTCGGCAAGGTCAAGGCGATGTTCAATGAGCGCAACAAACGCATCAAGGAGGCGGCTCCGGCTGCTCCGGCGCTGATTCTCGGCCTTAACGGCGCGCCTATGGCTGGCGACATCTTCAATGTTATCGACACTGAACAGGAAGCCCGCGAAATTGCCAACAAGCGCGAACAGTTGCAGCGCGAACTCGGTCTGCGCACCCAGAAGCGTCCTACTCTTGAGGACATCGGACGTCGCAAGGCTCTCGGCGACTTCCATGAGCTTAACCTTATTGTCAAGGGCGATGTTGACGGTTCCATCGAGGCTTTGAGCGATTCTCTCCTCAAACTTTCCACTCCCGAGGTCAACGTCAATGTCCTGCACAAGGCTGTCGGCGCTATCAGCGAATCCGACGTCTCGCTTGCAGCCGCATCCAACGCCATCATCATCGGCTTCCAGGTTCGTCCTTCGCAGCAGGCCAAGCGGCTTGCCGAGCAGGAGGGCGTGAACATCCGCCTCTATTCCATCATCTACGATGCCATCGAGGAGGTCAAGAGCGCGATGGAAGGTATGCTTTCGCCTGAACTTAAGGAAGAAATTCTCGGTAGTGCTGAAGTGCAGCAGACTTATCATATTTCCAAGGTCGGCACCATTGCCGGCGCGATTGTCCGTGAGGGCAAGGTTAAGCGCAACTGCAAGGTGCGCGTTATCCGCGACGGTATCGTGAAGTTCACTGGCGAGCTTGGTTCGCTCAAGCGTTTCAAGGACGATGCCAAGGAAGTCACCACCGGTTTCGATTGCGGTCTCAGCATTGTCAACTTCAATGATATTCAGGTTGGCGACATGATTGAATCGTTCGATCAAGTTGAGGTGAAGAAGAAACTTTGACGTATTATTTCAACATAGGTTCTAATCTCGGTGACAGAACGGCTAATATCAGTCGCGCTGTCACCGAAATCATTTCTCGCTGCAAGGCCGTAACTTGCCGCGAAAGTATTCCTGTAGTCTCCGACCCTTGGGGATTCAGTTCTCCAAACAAGTTTATCAACGTTGGTTTGGCTGCCGAAATTGATATGCAGCCACTCGATGTGCTTGGCATTCTCCACGACATTGAGAACGGCATGGGCAGCGATTCCCACCGCAGTCCATCAGGCAGCTATCAGGACAGGATTATCGACATCGACATTATGGCTATCGACGAGCTTATCGTCAGCACCGACAGCCTTTCAGTGCCGCATCCGCATCTCACCGACCGCGTCTTTTTCCTCAAGCCTATGGCTGAACTTGCTCCCGATTGGCGTCATCCAGTTCTGCATCTCACCGCCAAGCAATTTCTCAGCGGACTTCGCTCGAATAATTGATTTCCAGCCCGTTTAAACTAATTCAGGCCCCGCTGTCACAGCGAAGCCCGAATAGTTAATAAAAAAAACAAAAAAAATTCACATCATAATCAGTTTTTCATGTATTAGCAATGTCTGTTTTTCACGTATTAGAATTTATTCGTTTCATTTCACGCCCAATTCAGCCTCCTGCCCCTGCTGGTCGCGAGTAATTCTCTCATTCTTGTCATTGTATAGTCTTTTTTCCGACCATATATTTCTGCCTTGATGCTGCCAGTATAGCAGTCTTGCATAATGTCGCACACCATCGCGATTTCTGCGTGGTGCATAAGCACTTCTTCGTACTTGCTCGGCAAGTCAGCCGGCAAATTCAGCGTCAATTTCGCTATGCCGGTGTCAAAACTTCCGAAGTCACAGTCCTGCATATATCCCAGTAGCCCCGAGCACAAATGCAGATAGGCGGTTCTTGCCTTTATCGAAAGTATTGCGCGGTTATCTTCGGTTATGAACTTCGGGGGTGTCACTTTGTCTATTATCATGTGTGCCATCCATGCGCTTTCCGCTTCCACCTGTTTGAAAATTTCATCTATGCTGAGCGCGATTGTCAACGTGCGCGGTTCAGCGGTTTCATTGTTGTTTGTCATCTTTTTATAAATAGTTTTATGGTTATTGCTGTTAATGTTATTATTATGAGTAATGCCGATGCTGCCCACATCCAAGCCGTTGACGATGGCCGCGATGCTGTTTTTCCGGCATAATTTGCTGTTCGGGCCTCTTTTGTCATGCTTTTCGTGGTTTTAACTTGGGCTTTCATGCTGTCGGTAGTGGCTTTTCTGCTCAACTTCACATGGCGCATGGCTTTCACTTGTCCGAATCGAAGCATTTGGCGGTCTTTTCTGAATTTTTCCACCGATTTCGCTTCAGCTGAATCCGAATTTTGGTAAAAATACCATTCTTCAATGTCCAAATCCACGCTGTCGGCGCTCAGTGCTCTCACTGCGCTTTCCACCGTCAAAGTGCTGTCGGTCGATTGCATATATTCTGTTTTGGCTGTCATTGCCTTATGGCTGCTGCATCCGCACAGAATCAGACTAAGCGCAGCAGCGCAAATCTTCATTTGACTTTTCATTGAGTAGTTCTGCTATTAGTTTGTATGCGTAATCAGTTGTTATAAAGAATCTCGATGCCCGTTCCACTGCAAGCACTCTCGCCAAAGCCTCGCTCATCCTCAGTCCGTGCTTTTCCATCTGGTGCTTAGTGTGTTGCATTAGTTCTTGCCATTGCTTGCCGCGCAGTGTACTCCATGTATTTTCACTTCCTTGTTCTCCCCTCTTGTTCAAGGAAGTCAACACATTGTAAGCATAGTTGAACGACAGATAAAAGAATGGATGTGAATTCATCACTATGTCATTCACAATCTCCCTTCGGTTGGTCAGTTTTCCGCTTTTGCGCGCATCCTGACTTGCTCTGCAATAGTATTTCAGCAATGCTCGGTCGCGCATTCGGCGCATTTCGTTTTCTGTTTTGTGTTTGATCATTTTTTTCTTATATTTAGTTTTCATGGTGAAATCTTGCCTTTCATCTTGAATCACGTTGCAAAGATAATATGCGAATTGGTAAAATGCAAATTATTTATGGTATTTTTACCATTTATTTTTTAATGTATTGAATTTTAGCCGATTTTTTGCTGCGATCACCACCTCACTCTTCCTTTTCTCTTTTCCTTGATTCATCACTTCTACACCTTATTAATTTAGCCGGAAAATCTTCAGCATGAAAATTTCAATTTCTTCAGCCACCTATATAAATATGGTTTTTGCCATGTTTCTCCAAGTGCTTATCATGGCATCTGCTTTCCCATGCTTTTCATTAATTCAGCATGGGGGCAAACCCGCAGAAAAACAAATTGGACACTTTCGTAACATATCATGCTCTCAATGCGTTACATCCGCTTTTCGCTGTCCAGGCCCCTCCAGAAAAGTCACAAGGTTTTCACCGCAAAATTTCCACATATTCGTGTCCAATATCCATCGCCAATATGCAATCCAAAAACACCCCTCATTCGCCCTTGCAAAAATAGGGGGCAAACCCGCAGAAAAACAAATTGGACACCTTCGTAACATATCATGCTCTCAATGCGTTGCATCCGCTTTTCGCTGTCCAGACCCCTCCCGAAAAGTCACAAGGTTTTCACCGCAAAATTTCCACATATTCGGGTCCAATATCAATCGCCGATATGCAGTCCAAAAATGCCCCTCATTCGCCCTTGCAAAAATAGGGGGCAAACCCGCAGAAAAACAAATTGGACACCTCCGTAACACATCATATTCTCAATGCGTTGCATCCGTTTTTTGCTGTCCAGACCCCTTCAGAAAAGTCACAAGGTTTTCTACCGTTTTTTTCAGAAATATTTTGCATATTTATTGCAAATCAAAAATAAAGTGTACCTTTGCTTTATATACATGGAAACAACAAGATAATAAGGATAGAAAAATTATTATCAAAAAACTATAACTACGATGAAAAAGACTATTGTACTATTTATCATGTTCGCCGCCATTATTTGCGCCTCAATAAGCGTTAACGCCGACAAGTCACTGACCAGAGTCTGGAGCCAAACGGGAACAGCCAATTTGCCCGCCGGCACAAACTATTACGACCAAATTGACAATAAAAACATTTCCTGCACTTTTTTGAATAAAAGCGGCACTAAGCATTTCTATATTCAGGACCACACAGGCCCTAAAGTTTACGACTGGGTGATTAACGACAATGCCGCAAGCGGGACAAATCATGTAACCACCACCGCTAATTACACCTCATTTAGCACATCAAGAGCTGTCACATCCGATGAGACTGGAAATCTTATTTTCACAAACAGCTATACGACATCCACAATAACCGCATTTAAAATTTTAGCCGCTGACGCCTACACTGCACAATACACCACAACCAATGCCACTGCCACTCTTGGCACAAACAGTCTTTCTTGCTACTGTATTGGCAAAGCATCAGGCAATGCACTCAGCAGCACTGGAAGCACGTTCTATGTGGCTCAAAGCAAGGCATACACTACAGGAGGAACCAACTACGCTTATGGCTGGCCAAGCACTTATTATTATAAAGTAGTAATTGCTAAGCCCACAACAGCACAAGCTTCTTGCACAGTCACGGCAATTCCAGTCACTCCGTCAACAGGCACTATTGCTCAGCGCAATTCCTCTTTCGTCTTCCCTTACACTATCGGCAGCACCGAGCATCTGTTCCAATCTTCAATAGATGTGGCTACTGAAGCCGACAAACCTCAGCACCGCATTTTCGACTGCACTTGGACCGATGCCAACAAAACTGCTCTTACCGCCACTCCTATGGCTCTCACCAACCGCGATTACAATTCCGGCTTGGCTTTATTCAAGATGAACGGCAATGATTATGTGGTCTATCCCTACAAAAGCAGCACCGAGACGTCAACCAATGGCAACGGTGTAGCAGTGGTAAATTACACTGCGCCAAGCACTATTTTGGCTTCTGCCGACCGTATTTCTGGAGTTGCCACTCCTACTGGCGGCTCTACATGGAACTGGATGTTTCCCGTAGTTGTAAATGCCATTGAAACCGACATTTATCAGTATGTGCCGGGCGAATGTTTCTCAAAATTGGCGTACATCGACGATGGCATCACTCACTTGCAGGCCATCAATGCAGGCTACAAGGCTTTGCCAAGGGCTATTGCCAAAGGCGGTAGCATTGCTTCCGAGAAAACCACTTGGTTTGATGAACATTTCAAACTGATTTTCCCTAAGCAGAACTTCACATGGACTCAGTCTATCCCTACTGGCTTCACCGTGACTTATGCTCTTAAAATCGGTGACCGCACTTTCAATGGCACTTGCGTCAATGGCACCAACACTCTGCCTATTTATGGCGCATATAATCAGACTGCCACCATTACTTTCACTTTCAAAGATGCTACTAATGCCACCGTTTACACGGTTGACAAGTCTGTCCCTTATAACGGCGTAACTGCCAGCAACGGAATCACTGAAACTTCCGCCTCTGGACTTGTTTACAAAAATGGTCATTTGGTATGCACTCTCAGTGCCACCGACGGCAACAGTGAAATGACATCCTATTATGTAGGTCACCGCTATGAGGAAGCAACAGGAAGCAGTGTCACAAATGCAACTTATTACACTCTTGACCTCACGCCTATCAACAGCTACAACATTGTAACAAAAACTGGCATGTGGGCAGCGAAGGCCTTCCAGATGACGCCTAAGATGTACGATCTCTATATGTCTAACGTGACTTTCGACGCAGTAACAGGCAAATCCACCAATCTGAGCGGAACTATTTATTATCTCATCAGTCCTCACTATCTATTCGTAAATGTTCCATTTTTGGGAAGCGAAATGACTGATTATAACATTAATACCGTGTCCTCCAAAGATTATTTGAAGGATAAGGCTGCCGAAGGCAGTTATCTGTCAGCTTCCGTAACTGTTTCGTCAGGTTCTGGCGCTCCCGCTCTTGAATTGGAAAATGCCTCCAATTCAAGGCTCAAGGCAAATGGTCCTACTTCCACCACTGTCTTCACTGGCGCGGCATTGCTTAACACCACCGACATCAGCGATGTGGAAGTGAAATCCATATCCGCGACGAACACCACCGACGGCTATCAATATAGATCCGTGCAATTGACCAAACTGAACAATCTGACTCCTACTGGTATCGGTGATGTCATCGCGCCCGCAGTTTCAGTCGCAGGTGGCAATGGCATAATTTCCGTCACTGGTGCCGACAATATTGTCGTTTACACAGTCACAGGTCAGATTGCAGCCAAATCCCCAACTTCCGGCATTATCGAAGTCCCCGCTGGTCTCTACATTGTCCGTGCCGGCTCCGCCACTGCCAAAGTAATTGTAAAATAAGTAACTATGTTTAAGTCCTTATTCCAATAAATAAATTTGCGGATTTATGGCAGCTGCCATAAATCCGCAAATCAATTGTTATTTAAGCCTTTACTAAATAAAACCGCCCTGTTTCAGCATGCCTTCCATCGAATTCATTGCATCTGCCTCCTCATCTGTAAGTATCTTTGCTGCCAACGCCCTGTCGCGGCAAATCTTGAAGCGCTCAAAATAGAGTTTCTTCTGCTCCTCGCTGGGCGTAGCTGGAGGTAGCAGCATCATTGCATAGTTCATGCTGAGTTCCGAACAGCTTTTGTCGCTTAGTCCGTCGAAATTGTCGAAAGCCTTGCCAAGGATTTGTTCGCACACGTCGAATTTTCCATCGTCAATAGCTTTTGCAAATTCTTCAAAATTGAAATCTGATTTTTCCATAATGAATAATTTTTAATGGGTTTAGTTTTTTCAAAAGATTACCGTCACAAAGGTAATAAAATTGTGATTATTTCCTACCAATTTCTTCAAAAATCAAATTTAAAATTAAAATCCATATATAAAGCGAAATAGCAAGTGACGGAATTATCAAAATTTACTCTTTATTTAGCCTAAAAGTCTTTTTCAGTGGAAATAGCCTGCGCGTAATTTTGGAGATACGAAAAATCTGACTAATTTTACTGCCTTAATCGCGGAAAGTACACAATATTTGTCACATAAAATTTAATAACTTTTTTAACAACTCAGTTCAATGATCGATGTTATGTTTTGGCTGATTCCTTCAGCAGCAATTCTTGCTCTGCTGTTTGCCTGGTTCTTTCATCACCAGATGAAAAAGGCTGACGAGGGCACTCCTCAGATGAGAAAAATTGCAGGCGCCGTTAGGCGCGGGGCAATGTCCTATCTTAGGCAACAATACAAAGTGGTGGGCATAGTCTTTTTATGCCTCTGCCTGTTGTTCTCCATTATGGCTTATTTCGGGCTGCAAAATGCATGGGTGCCTTTTGCGTTCCTCACTGGTGGTTTCTTCTCTGGCCTTGCCGGCTATCTCGGCATGAACACTGCCACTCAAGCTTCATCCCGTACTGCTCAGGCTGTCTCAAAGTCGATGAATGCAGGTCTGCGCATCGCTTTCCACAGCGGTGCGGTTATGGGACTTGTCGTCGTAGGTCTCGGACTTCTCGACATCTCTTTCTGGTTTCTGATTCTTAACTGGTTCGCTCCTGCCGGAATGACTTCCTCAGCCCGCTTGTGCTTCATCACCACCACAATGCTTACTTTCGGAATGGGTGCAAGCACGCAGGCTCTGTTTGCACGTGTCGGTGGCGGCATCTACACCAAAGCTGCCGATGTGGGTGCTGACCTCGTTGGCAAAGTTGAAGCAGGTATTCCTGAGGACGATCCCCGCAACCCTGCCACTATCGCCGACAATGTGGGCGATAACGTTGGCGACGTTGCCGGTATGGGTGCCGACCTTTACGAGTCTTATTGCGGTTCTGTGCTTTCCACTGCCGCTCTCGGCGCTTCGGCCTTTATTGCCGACAGTTCCATGCAGTATAAGGCGGTTATCGCGCCTATGCTTATTGCCGCCGTCGGAATCATCCTGTCAATCGCCGGAATCTATGTGGTCCGCACTAAGGAGGATGCCAAAATCGGCCAACTTATCCGCTCGCTGGATTTGGGCATGAATTTCAGTTCTGTCCTCATCATTGCAGGAACTTTCCTTATCCTTTGGCTGCTCGGAATCCAAAACTGGCTGCTCATCGGCTGCTCGGTTGTCACGGGCCTTGTCGTTGGCATCGTGATTGGCCGCTCAACGGAATATTACACATCACAGACATATAAGCCTACGCGCAAGCTCAGCGAGTCAAGCCTCACTGGTCCTGCTTCAGTCATCATCAATGGTATCGGCCTCGGCATGATTTCCACCTGCATCCCTGTCATCACTGTTGTCATCGGCATTATCTGCTCCTACATGTTCGCTGCTGATTTCGATGTGAAGAATGTGAGCATGGGCCTATATGGCATTGGCATCGCTGCTGTCGGAATGCTTTCCACTCTCGGCATCACTCTTGCCACCGACGCTTACGGCCCTATTGCCGACAATGCCGGCGGTAACGCTGAAATGAGCAAACTCGACAAGATTGTGTGCACCCGCACCGACGCTCTCGACTCGCTCGGCAACACCACTGCCGCCACCGGCAAAGGCTTCGCCATCGGCTCTGCCGCACTCACGGGTCTGGCTCTGCTTGCGTCCTACATCGAGGAAATCCGTTCCGGACTTCTCCGCCTCGGCGACACTATGCTCAATGGCAACGGTGTGCATCTCGCTTTGAAGGATGCTTCCATCACCGACTTTATGCAATATTACGATGTGAATCTGATGAATCCTAAAGTGCTTGGCGGCATGTTCATCGGTTCCATGATGGCGTTCCTTTTCTGTGGCTTGACCATGAATGCCGTTGGCCGCGTGGCTGGCAAGATGGTTGAGGAAGTTCGCCGTCAGTTCCGCACTATCAAGGGCGTTCTCACTGGCGAAGCTGATCCTGATTACGAAAAATGCGTCAGCATTTCCACCCGTGGCGCTCAGCGTGCCATGGTTCTACCTTCGCTGCTGGCCATAATCGCTCCTTTGGCTACTGGTCTGGTGCTTGGCGTTACCGGCGTGCTCGGACTGCTCATCGGCGGACTCAGCACTGGCTTTGTTCTCGCCATCTTCATGGCTAATGCCGGCGGTGCTTGGGACAATGCCAAGAAATACGTTGAGGAAGGTCATTTCGGCGGCAAGAACAGCGAGGCGCATCATGCCACTGTTGTCGGCGACACTGTCGGCGACCCGTTCAAGGACACTTCCGGCCCAAGCCTCAACATCCTCATCAAACTCATGAGCATGGTGTCGATTGTTATGGCTGGCCTCACAGTCACTTGGAGTTTGCTGTAGCTGAACTTAGCCGTCTTAATTTCAATACTTTTCATTCCGCAACTTTTGCTTTCTGCGCAAGTTGCGGAATGATTTTCTGTCACGGGCCTCTCTTGAAATCCATGAATTGACTTTTGCATTTTCGCGTCTCGCAAAATTGTTGTAATTTTGCTTGATATAAAATCACATCAAATGTCGAAGGAAATTGTGGAAACACCGCTGATGAAGCAGTACATCGAGATGAAGGCTAAACATCCCGACGCTGTGCTTCTGTTCCGTGTCGGTGACTTCTACGAGACGTATTCCGACGATGCCGTCAGCGCATCCGAGATTCTTGGCATCACTCTCACCCGCCGCGCCAACGGCGCTGCGAAGTATGTGGAGATGGCCGGCTTCCCGCATCATGCTCTCGACACTTATCTGCCCAAATTGGTCCGTGCCGGCAAGCGCGTGGCGATTTGCGAACAGCTTGAAGACCCGAAACTGGCGAAGAAACTCGTAAAGCGCGGAATCACCGAACTTATCACTCCGGGCGTGTCAATCAACGATAATTGCCTCGACCATAAGGAGAACAATTTCCTCGCTGCCGTGCATTTCGGCAAGAAGAATTGCGGCGTGTCGTTCCTCGACATCAGCACCGGCGAATTTCTCACCGCTGAAGGTCCTACTGATTACGTTGACAAACTGCTCGGCAATTTCTCTCCTAAGGAAGTGCTGGTGGAGCGCGGCAACCGCAAACTATTCAACGATACTTTCTCGGCAAAATATCTGATTTTTGAACTTGATGACTGGATTTTCACCGAGGAGGCTGCCACCGACCGTCTGCTGCGCCATTTTGAGACTCGCAACCTGAAGGGCTTCGGCGTGAACCGCCTGCCTGATGCCATTGTGGCGTCGGGCGCGATTCTTTGCTATCTCGACATTACCCAGCACACCCAAATCAGCCACATCACCACCCTCTCCAGAATTGAGGAGGAACGTTATGTGCGCCTCGACAAGTTCACCGTGCGCAACCTCGAACTTCTTGACCCGATGTGCGACGACGGCAAAAGCCTGCTGTCGGTTATCGACCGGACTCTGTCGCCTATGGGTGCACGTATGTTGCGCCGTTGGGTGCTGTTCCCTTTGAAGGATGTCAAGCAGATTAATAACCGCCTCGATGTGGTGGAATATTTCTTTAAGGACACCGAAGGGCGCGAGCTGCTTAAGCAGCAGTTGTCGCTTATCGGCGATATTGAGCGCCTTATTTCCAAGGTTGCCGTGGGGCGTGTCACTCCACGCGAACTTGTCCAGCTGAAATGTGCCCTCACTGCCATCGAACCTGTGAAGCGGCTTTGCACTGATGCCGACAATGAGGTGCTGCGGACTATCGGCGAACAGCTGAATCCGTGCGTCCTTATCCGCGACCGCATTGAAAAGGAGATTAATCCCGATGCGCCAAATCAGGTGAACCGTGGCAACGTTGTCCGCGACGGCGTTGATAAGGAACTCGACGATTTGCGCCACATTTCTTACAGCAGTAAGGATTATCTGATGCAGCTTCAGCAGCAGGAAAGCGAGCGGACTGGCATTCCAAGCCTTAAAATAAGCTATAACAACGTGTTCGGCTATTATATTGAAGTTCGCAACACGCACAAGGATAAAGTGCCGCCTGAATGGATTCGCAAGCAGACTCTTGTGAATGCCGAGCGCTATGTCACTCAGGAGCTAAAGGATTACGAGGAGAAAATCCTCGGTGCGGAGGAGAAGATTCTCGCTATTGAGCAACGCCTTTTCAGTGAGCTTGTCACAGCCGTTGCCGACTATATTCCTGCCATCCAGCTCGACAGCAACATGATTGCGCGCCTCGACTGCCTGTGCGCCTTCACGCGCGTGGCTATCGAGAACAAATATAACCGCCCCGAAATCAACGACAGCCTGAACATCGACATTACTGAAGGCCGTCATCCAGTGATTGAGAAGGAATTGCCGCCGGGCGAGAAATACGTTTCCAATAATGTGCATCTCGGCAACAACGACCAGCAGATATTGATGATTACCGGCCCGAATATGGCTGGTAAGTCGGCTTTGCTCCGCCAGACGGCTCTGATTGTTCTCATGGCGCAGATTGGTTGCTATGTTCCTGCCGACGCTGCCAAAATCGGAATCGTTGACAAGATTTTCACCCGCGTCGGAGCAAGCGACAACATTTCACTCGGCGAAAGCACTTTCATGGTTGAAATGACTGAAGCGGCTTCAATCCTCAATAACCTGAGCGAACGCAGCCTCGTGCTTTTCGACGAACTTGGTCGCGGCACAAGCACCTACGACGGAATATCCATAGCTTGGTCGATTGTGGAATTTATCCACGAACATTCCCGCGCCCGCGCCAAGACTCTCTTTGCCACGCACTATCACGAGCTTAACGAAATGGAAAAGACGTTTAAGCGCATCGTGAACTATAACGTTGCGGTAAAGGAAATCGACGGCAAAGTGGTGTTTGTCCGCAAGCTGGTGCGTGGCGGCAGTGCCCACAGCTTCGGTATCCATGTCGCCAAAATTGCCGGTATGCCTCCAACTATCGTGAAGCGGGCCAACGAGGTGCTGAAGCAGCTTGAACAGAACAACAACACTGATTCGCTGCACAAGGACCTTGAGGACGTAGCTGCCAACCGTCATGGAATGCAGCTCTCCTTCTTCACTCTCGACGACCCTGTGCTTAGTCAGGTGCGCGACGAGATTCTGCACACCGACATCAACAACCTCACTCCAGTTGAGGCTCTTAATAAATTGAACGAAATCAAGAAAATCATTACAGGCAAGTCGGAATGACAATGAACCGCAAAGATTTTGAAATAATGGCGCCAGTCGGCAGTTACGAGTCTCTTGTTGCTGCTGTGCAGGGTGGTGCCGATGCCATCTATTTCGGCATTGAGAACCTGAATATGCGTGCTAAATCGTCGGTTAATTTCACAATCGACGACCTCCGCAAAATCGCTGCTTTTTGCGACGAAAACGGACTGAAAAGCTATCTCACGGTCAACACCGTGGTTTACGATGGCGATATGGAGATGATGCGTTCCATCATCGATGCAGCAAAGCAGGCTGGCATCTCGGCTATCATAGCTTCCGACATGGCGGCTATTCTATATGCACGTTCAATCGATGAGGAGGTGCATATTTCCACTCAGGTCAATGTCAGCAATAGCGAAGCTGTGCGGTTCTATTCCCAGTTTGCCGATGTGATGGTGATGGCACGTGAGCTTAATCTCGACCAAGTGCGCCAAATCCACGAAACTATCATCAACGATGACATCCGTGGCCCTCACGGCAAGCAGGTTCGCATCGAGATGTTCTGCCATGGTGCATTGTGTATGGCTATTTCAGGAAAATGCTACATGAGTCTGCACGAGACCAACTCGTCAGCCAACCGCGGTGCATGCCGGCAGATTTGCCGCCGCGGCTACACGCTCCACGACATCGACACTGGCGATGAACTTTCCATCGAGAACAAATATATTATGTCGCCGAAGGACTTGAAAACCATCCATTTCCTCAATAAGATGATTGATGCTGGAGTGCGCGTTTTCAAGATTGAAGGTCGTGCCCGCGGTCCTGAATATGTGCGTATTGCGGCTAATTGCTACAGCGAGGCAATAAATGCCGTTATCGACGGCACTTTCACTGATGATAAGATTGCGGCATGGAATGAACGCCTCGGCAAAATCTTCAACCGCGGATTCTGGAATGGCTACTATCTCGGTCAACGGCTGGGTGAATGGACTTCAAAGTATGGTTCATCTGCCACCCGCACCAAGGTGTACCTCGCCAAGGGTGTACGCTATTTCACCAATATTCATGTGGCTGAATTTGTCATGGAAACCGGTGAATTGAATGTCGGCGACGAAATCCTTATAACCGGCCCCACAACGGGTGTGCTGCCTATCACAGTCAAGGAAATCCGTGTTGACCTCAAACCTGTGCAACGCACCGTGAAAGGCGAGCATTTCTCAATTCACGTCGATGAGAAAATCCGCCCAAGCGACAAGCTTTTCCTTTGGAGAACTACATAATTCACTTTATTGCACACTATTTTATACTTTTCATCTATTAACTGCCTATTTTGGCTTTATCGTTCAATTATATGGGTTTTATTCTTGCTGTATTTCAAAAATGAATGTAACTTTGCACCCATATTAACTTAACTGATGAAAATTAAGATACATCGCGAAGGACTGAACATACTGCTCGCACTGTTTTTCATTCTGTTGGCAATCAATATTCCTGCTTACATTTTTATTGAGTGTAAGGCTATTCCTATTGTCTTCATTTCCATATCAGCTATTATGTATCTTTTAGTGGCCAACTTCTTCCGTTCTCCTCGCCGTCATTTCAAGGGCAGTCAGGAAAATGTGGTTGTGGCTTCTGTCGATGGTAAGGTTGTGGCTCTTGAGGAAGTGTACGAAGATGAATATCTTCACACCAATGCCATTCAGCTTTCAATCTTCATGTCGGTTTTCAACGTCCATGCCAATTGGGTGCCTGTCAATGGCAAAGTTCTTTATGTAAAACACCATTCAGGCCGTTTCCGTGCCGCTTACTTGCCTAAGTCAAGCACTGAAAACGAACGTTCAGCCATTGTTATCCGCACCGAAAGCGGAGCGGAAATCCTTATGCGCCAAATTGCCGGCGCAATTGCACGGCGCATTGTCACTTATGCAAAGCAGGACGAAGAAGTTCACCTCGATGAACATATCGGATTCATTAAATTCGGCTCTCGGGTTGACATCTATCTGCCTATCGGCACAGAAATTCTTGTCAAACTCGGCGACAAGACTATCGGCGGCATCACCACAGTGGCGCGGCTGAAATAATTTATAGTGATGAAATTCCTTCAGCTTATCAAAAACAACATCCCGAACGCAATCACTTGCCTCAACCTCCTTTCCGGAGCTTTGGCTTGCATCTACGCTTTCCATAGTGCTGAATTTTTCGGCACTCTAACTGGTTATGAAGTTGCTTTCATCTTCATCGGTGCGGCTGCCGTGTTCGATTTTTGTGACGGATTCGCTGCACGTCTTCTTCACGCCACTTCACCTATTGGCAAGGAACTTGATTCTTTGTCCGACAGCATCAGTTTCGGTCTTGCTCCGGCAATGCTCGTATATTCAATGCTCGAAGTCTCATGTCCGAATTGTCCCGTCAACTTTTTGGCATTGCTTATTGCCGTGTTCGGTGCCTTGCGCCTTGCACGTTTCAATACCGACACCACTCAGACCACCACTTTCGTAGGTATGCCTATTCCAGCCAACGCCATCTTTTGGATTGGTTTCTGCGCTTGGAATTACGGCCTTGCCTCTCCGCTGCCACAATGGGCAGTGCTGATTTTTGTGGTCGTTCTGTCACTGCTCATGGTTTGTCCAAAACGCATGTTCTCACTGAAATTCAAGAATTATTCTCTTAAAGATAACGCCTTCCGCTATCTTTTAATAGTGGCAACCATTGTGTTCGTGCTGACTCTCGGCTTGACTGGATTTGCCTGCGCCATCCTTTTCTACGTTATTCTCTCGTTCGTCACCAAGGTTAAGGCTTAAGGCTTACTCCTTCCCTGCCATTTTCAGTCAATGGCACAATTTTTGTCCGTTCTTCTAATATTTTTATCATGAATACTCGTTCTCTTTTTGCTCTTGTTCTTTCTTTTGTATGCTTTTGTGCTGCCGGTTCGGGTGTCGTCCGCAATGGCAATTCTGTCTCTGTGCAGCTTACTGGCTACAATTCGGGTGCTCCGCGCTATGTCAGGCTTCAAGTGCTTGGTCCGCGCATTATCCGTGTGCAGGCTTCTCCTTCTGCTATTGATGTTGGCAAAAAGAGCCTTATCATTGTCCCACAGTTGTCGGCTGTGCCTTTCACGGTGCAGGATGCCGGTGATTCTGTGCGCATCTCCACAAGTGATGTCTCTGCCCATGTCTGCACTGCCGACGGACAGGTGTCGTTTTTCGACGCTGCTGGCCTCCCTATTCTCCGCCAGGCTCCTTCGGGCATGACGTTCAAGCCGATTACTGTTGATGGCGCTCACGGCTATTCATGGCAGCTGCGCTTCCTCAGTCCCGATGACGAGGCTTTCTATGGCCTTGGGCAGCATCAGGCTGGTGAGATGAATTATAAGGGCAAAAACGAGGAACTGTTTCAGTACAACACTAAAATATCCTTGCCTTTCATTGTCAGTAACCGCAATTATGGCATTCTGTGGGACAGCTATTCTCTTTGCCGTTTCGGCAGTCCTGATGACTATCAGCAGCTTGGCCGCATTTTCGACATTTC
>JAKVKZ010000038.1 GCA_022484565.1 Muribaculaceae bacterium | reverse complement strand
AACGACTATGGTCAACGTCGGAAAGGATTTTAGGCTGACAAGCAGCCACTTCAGGATGACTTTCGCAATAAGAAAGAAGCGGTTCAACCCAGCCCGGAGATGTGGCGACATCGGAATTCAGCAAAACAGTGTAAGGATAGCGGGTAGCATCAAGCGCACGGTTATAGCCTTCGGCGAATCCATAATTTTCAGAGAACTTTATAACCTTCACCTGCGGAAATTCATCGGCAAGAACAGCAAGGGAATTGTCGGTGCTGCCGTTGTCGGCAACAATCACATCGGCCAACTCACTGTTTGTGGTGGCACACACTGTGGGAAGGTACCGACGCAAAAGAGCGGCACCATTCCAATTAAGAATTATGACAGCAACTTTTTTATTCATTTTCAATCTCCTTATCAACGTCCGACAAAGGCGAAGCAGACTTCACCTTGTGCTTCCAACGATTGTGAGTCCACAACCAAATTGAAGGGTCAGAAACTATATCGGCCTGCAAAAGACGCGCATAGCGGTCGGTTATATAAAATGGATGAACGGCATTTGGGTCAGTGGCAATCTTGCGGATTGTACACACATAATGCCCACGCGAAGGTTTAGCGACATCAAAATAAAGGACCTCATTATCAAGACGGCGTGCCAATATTTCAGTACCAGTAATCAAGGCAGTGTCATGATTGAGAAAACGGACAACATGGTCTTGGTCATTTATGCTCGGATGCTGGTCGCTCATAAACCCAGTCACACTTAAAATGCCATCACGCTTAAGCGTAAGCAAACTACGGAAAACCGTCTTTTTCGGGAAACCTACAGAATGAAAACGCCCACGTAATCTCAGGAAAAAACGGTCGAACCACTGATTATTTAATGGTCGGTACACCTGAGTGAAGAGCACCTTGCTGCGGTCGGTGTGACGGCTCCACAAAGTGATTGAGGTAACCCATTCCCAATTTCCATAATGGCCGAGATAAACCACTGCAGAACGACCGCTATCAAGACATTCATCTATAAATTCCACATTACGGAACTCCATACGACGCCTCATCTCATCATCACTTATATGAAGCAACTTGATAGTTTCTACAAAGTAATCGGCAAAATGCCGATAGAAATCGCGGCAAATCTTACGGCATTCCAAATCACTTTTTTCCGGAAAGCTGTCACGTATATTTTTTAATGCAATACTCCTACGATAACGGAGCAAGTAATAGACAACAAAAAAGAGAAAGTCGGCAAAAGCATAGAGCGCCCGCAAAGGCAGCAAGGCAACAGCATGCAAAAACAAGCCCAACGGAGCATAAACTATATTTTGAACTTTCTCACTCATTACGATTATACTATTTCACCCTCAACAATATCATCAGAACGCAGCCTAAGGAGACGCACATTGCCAACAGTATTAACAAGACTTTCATCAGGCGGCACCTCCACCTTAATATAATTATCAGTAAAGCCATGCATAGGTTTTCCCTCGTGAGGCTGTTCAAAAAGGACAGGACGAACAGTACCAATGTACCTGCCGATAAAATCACGAAGTTTCCTGTCAGAAAGATCAATCAATTCTTCCACCCTCTCGTTCTTCACCTTTTGACTGACAATGTAAGGAATCCGCAATGCCATAGTGCCAGGACGCTCCGAATAAGGAAAGACATGAAGGCGGGTGACATCAAGAGAAGAAATGAAATCGAAAGACTGAAGGAAAAGTTCTGGGGTCTCGCCACGCGTTCCAGCCATTACGTCAACTCCTATAAAGGCATCAGGAATAAGCTGGCGGATAAGGTGTACCTTTTCAGCAAAAAGAGCACTGTCGTAATGACGGCGCATCAATTTCAACACATCATCACTGCCACACTGAAGAGGAATATGGAAATGAGGCATGAATGCCCGCGAGGAAGCAACAAAACGGATAATTTCATCCGTTAGAAGGTCAGGTTCAAGAGAAGATATGCGATAACGCTCTATGCCTTTAACTTCATCAAGACGGCGAAGAAGGTCGATAATACTTTCATCTGTTCCCTTTCCAAAATCGCCTATATTGACACCTGCAATCACAATTTCCCTACCGCCATCGGCAGCGACTTGTTCGGCTTGACGCACAAGACTCTCCATAGAGCCACTGCGACTTCTTCCACGCGCCATTGGAATTGTGCAATATGTGCAATAGTAATCGCAACCATCCTGCACTTTCAGGAAATAGCGGGTACGGTCACCACGGGAACAGGAAGGAGTGAAAATGCGAATATCTTTTGTAGGAGTTACCTCAACCTGTTTTTTATGGCTGGAGAACCAACTATCAATGAAATCGGGAATTTCAGCCTTATGGTCACTGCCAAGCACAATATCCACACCGTCAATCGCAGCAATCTCACTGCTTTCAAGCTGTGCATAACAGCCAGTGACAACAATCAATGCTTCAGGATATTTCTTTATTAGCTGGCGGATGTGCTGACGGCACTTTTTGTCAGCAAGTTCAGTGACTGAACAAGTATTTACAACGCAAACATCAGGCACTTCATCCTCAGAGGCACGACGATAGCCACGCTTAGCAAGCTGCTCGCCAATAGTTGCTGACTCAGCAAAATTAAGTTTGCACCCAAGCGTAACAAAATCCACAGTACGGTTGCAGGAAGAAGGGCCACTATCAATCATCATGCAATATAAATCCTCACTGATTTTGCGGTTGTTGTGGCTGAGGTTGCGGCACCTGAGGAGCAGCGGAATCAACGCGACGGTTCAAAAAGTCGAAATTATCGACGTAAATTTCAGTAACATAACGCTTAATGCTGTTCTTATCCTCCCACACGCGTGTGCGTAACTTTCCCTCGATATAGAGCATTGAACCCTTACGAATGTATTTTTCAGCAAGTTCGGCATGACGGCCCCACATCACAATATTATGCCATTCCGTACGCTCAGGAATCTGCGCTCCCTGGGCATTGGTGTAGCCACGTTCAGTGGTGGCAAGTGAAAAAGTTGCCACAGCATGACCTTGACTCGGATAACGAACATCAGGGTCCTTGCCAACATTTCCAATCAATATGACTTTATTAACCGACATGATATTAAAATGGTTTTATGAGTGAAAAAATTCAGACAGAAGCCTTCAGCGAAGCAATCACAGAATTTGTGAAACCTGCCGCTTCCATTGCATTAAGTCCTTTTATGGTGATTCCGCCAGGAGTGGTGACTTTGTCAATCTCAACCTCTGGATTATTACCTGTGGATTCAAGCACCTTCACAGCGCCAAGCATGGTCTGCATAACGATTTCCTTGGCCTGATCCGCATAAAATCCGAGTTCCACACCACCCTCAGCAGCCGCACGGACGTAACGCAACGCATAAGCGATACCACATGAGGCAAGCGCAGTGCCGGCAACCATAAGGCGCTCCTCAACGACCATGGTTTTGCCAAGCTCATTGAAGATGGAAGTGAGAGAATCAATCTGGTCAGCCGATGCATTCAAGGCAGAAACGAATGTCATGCTTTCATGCACAGCAATGGCAATGTTAGGAATAAGGCGGAACACGACAGGCTTGTCACTTGTAGCCAACCCGAATTCAGCAAGGTGCGACAACGGCACGCCAGCTACAACCGAAGCAAGCATCTGACGTGAGAAATCAAGAACCGGCTTCAGTTCAGCCATAACTGAATCGAGTAGCCATGGCTTTACTGCCACAATAACCAAATCGGCATTCTTAGCAGCTTCAGCATTGACAGTTGTGGTGACAATATCAGAATTAGAACTTCGAATAGATTCGAGTTCGCCATGACGGTCAGGACATGCCACAGCTATGTCGGCAGCATCGACAAGATTGCCGGCAGCCAGTCCACGGGCAATTGCACCGCCCATGTTTCCTGCTCCAATTATACCTATTTTCATTACACTATAAGAATTTACTCAAATAACGACAATATCCATGCCCAATCAAAGGACCTTCTTCAACCGGCAGACGAACTCATCGGCAAGTTCACGGGTGAGAACAAGCGGAGGGAGCAGCCTAAGGACATTTGTGCCCGAAGCACCAGTAAACACATGCTGCTCATGCAGAAGGCGGAGGCGCAAATCCTTAACAGGCTGGTCAAATTCCAAGCCAATCATCAAGCCACGTCCACGTACCTCCTTGATTTGCGGCAATTTTTTCAACTCATCAAGCAGATGGCCACCAACAGAAGCAGCATTCTCAACGAGATGCTCACTTTCGAAAATGTCGAGCACAGCAAGAGCAGCTGCACATGCAAGATGATTTCCGCCGAAAGTAGTGCCCAACATACCAAAAGCAGGCTTGTAGGCAGGATTTATTGCTAAAGCTCCCATAGGGAAGCCATTAGCTATACCTTTAGCCATAGTGACAATGTCAGCCCTGATTCCAGCATGCTGATGAGCATAGAACTTACCTGTACGGCCATAACCCGATTGGATTTCATCAAGAATCAGCACAACACCATTTGCATCACATTCTGCACGAAGCTGACGGAGGAATTCATCATCAGGGATTCTAATTCCACCGACACCCTGAATGCCTTCGATAATTACAGCGCAAACATCGCCCTTGGATATTTCCTTGCGGACAGCCTCAATATCATTAAACGGCACAAAAGTAACGTTGCCGCTATGATTGACCGGGGCTACAATTTTAGGATTGTCAGTAACCTCCACAGCAAGCGATGTCCGCCCATGAAAAGCCTTTCCAAACGATAAAACACGCTTGCGACCAGTTACGAACGAAGCCAATTTCAAAGCATTCTCATTAGCCTCAGCTCCTGAATTAATCAGGAAAAGATTGTAATCATCGTAGCCATTTATCTTGCCGAGACGCTCAGCAAACTTCGACTGAAGAGAATTGATTACAGAATTGGAATAGAAAGGCAACTTTTCAAGCTGTTCTTCCACACATTTCACATAATGCGGATGGCAATGGCCAACCGCAATCACGGCATGACCACCATAAAGGTCAAGATATTCTGTTCCTTTCGTGTCGTAAGTAAAGCAGCCTTTGCCACGCACAATCTCGACATCGAAAAGAGGATATACGTCAAATAATTTCATTGCAAAAATAAAGTTAGAATGCGCTCGACTTCAGCACCAAACCAGTACGTTCAGGCAAGTCGAAAATCAAATTCATGTTATGAACCGCCTGACCTGAAGCTCCCTTCAGCAAATTATCGATAACAGAAACAATCAGCAGTTTCCCATCCTCTTTAATAAGATGGAGAATACACTTATTGGTGTTGACGACATCCTTAAGGTCGGGCATCTTATCAGTGACAAAAGTAAAACATTGGTCACCGTAGAAATCATCATAAAGGGTGCGGGCATCATCAAGCGAGATGTCGGAATCGAGGTAAGCAGTGGCAAAAATACCACGAGCAAAGCACCCACGGACAGGCAGAAAATTAATGCTCGAACTGAATCCAGGCTGAAGCTGGGATATCGACTGGCGAATCTCATCAAGATGCTGGTGACGGAACGGCTTGTAAATCGACACATTGCCATTGCGCCAAGAAAAATGAGAAGCAGGAGCAGGCTTCACACCTGCGCCTGTGCTGCCAGTGATGGCATTAACCTGAACATCAGAATTAAGAAGGCCAGCAGAAGCCATAGGGAGCAATGCCAACTGAATTGCCGTGGCAAAACATCCTGGGTTGGCTACATGATGACTGTGGCTGATTGCATCGCGGTTGAGTTCAGGAAGTCCATACACAAAATCGTGAGTGCCATCCTGATGGCGATAATCAGTGGAAAGGTCGATGATGCGCAAGTCCTCAGGAATTTCGTGGCTTTCCATAAACTGACGAGTGTCACCATGAGGAGTACAACAGAACAGCACGTCAATAGTGTCGAGCGGAGCCTCAGAAATAAACATCAAATCAGTGTCGCCGATGATGCCCTGATGCACATTATCAACACGATTGCCCGCATTACTTGAGCTTGAAACCCACGACAAAGTGACATCCGGATGGTTGAGCAACAAACGGATGAGTTCACCGGCAGTGTAGCCAGCACCTCCTATGATACCTGCTTTAATCATTTAATTTTACCGTTCTTAATCTGATTGTTATAATAAATCTTCATCTGATTGGCAAGAATCTTAGTAAAGCCCTTCATGTCGTCGGCATTCCAAGCCTTATTGATTTCGCCATATTCACCAAAGTCAGTTTTCATAAGGTCAAAATCACTTTCGACACCTACAAGGACATAACGATAAGGTTTGAGGTCGATAAGGACACGTCCGTTCACATTGCGCTGTGAAGAAAGCAGGAAAGCCTCCATGTCGCGCATAACCGGTTCAAGATACTGAGCCTCGTGCAGGAACATGCCATACCAAGTACCAATCTGGTCTTTCCAATATTGCTGCCATTTGGTAAGAGTGTGCTTCTCAAGCATCTTATGTGCAGCAATTATAAGTATAGGAGCACCAGCCTCGAACCCTACACGGCCTTTGATACCGATAATAGTGTCGCCGATGTGCATGTCGCGGCCAAGGGCGTAGGGGCCTACAATCTTTTCGAGTTCCTGAATAGCAGCGACCTTGTCAGTGAACTTTTTGCCATTTACGGCAGAAATTTCACCTTGTTCAAAATCAATGGAAATACGGGAATCGGATTTTGCAGTCATCTGGGTTGGATAAGCCTCTTCAGGCAATGTCTCGTTGCTCACGAGAGTTTCCTTGCCACCTATACTGGTACCCCAAAGACCTTTATTGATGGAATATTCCATCTTTTTAAAATCAGCATGGAAACCATGCTTCTTTAGATAATCTATTTCGTACTCACGAGTCAAAGTCATGTCGCGCGTAGGAGCTATAATCTTAATGTCGGGTGCAAGAATCTGGAAAGTCAAATCAAAACGTACCTGATCGTTGCCGGCACCTGTGCTGCCGTGAGCCACAGCAGAAGCGCCAATGCTCTTGGCATAGTTGATAATAGCGATAGCCTGGAAAGTGCGCTCAGAACTTACAGAAATAGGATATGTGCCATTACGGAGCACGTTACCGAAAACCATGAAGCGGATACTTTTCTCATAGTATTCCTTAGTGACATCAAGAGTGACATGCTTAGTAGCTCCAAGAGCCATAGCACGCTCTTCCTTTTCCTTAAGTTCTTCGGGGCTGAAACCACCAGTGTTGGCGATAGCGGTGTAAACTTCATAACCGCAATCCTCGCTTAAATATTTCACACAAAATGAGGTGTCAAGACCACCACTATATGCTAAAACGACTTTTTCTTTTTCCATTTTTTATAATGCAATTAAATAGTTTTAAATAAATGAATGATAATTATTTTGCCTCCACATCAGCCTTGAATGCTGCATCGGCATTGTTTTTATGTTCCTCAGGGTCATAAAGCAGCCCAGTGCAAAGGCACATACGGCGACCATTACGCTGAAGAATGTCGAAATTGACACAACTTTCGCAACCGCGCCAAAAGGCCTCATCCTCAGTAAGAGAATTGAAAGTGACAGGACGGAAACCGAGCTGATAGT
Organism: Muribaculaceae bacterium; assembly: GCA_022484565.1. GTDB lineage: Bacteria > Bacteroidota > Bacteroidia > Bacteroidales > Muribaculaceae > JAKVKZ01. The sequence goes on along the minus strand of JAKVKZ010000038.1, from coordinate 24,814 downwards.
TCATTTTCAAGACAGCTTCACCCGTGGTAAGGCTAAAAATCTTGGCATTCGGGAACATCTCGCGCGAAAGGTCGAAAATTCGTCGCTTAATACGAGTAGCAAGTCCAATACCGCGGAATTTATTGGCGACAATCAGACCGGAATTAGCCACAAACTGCTTATTGCTCCAGCTCTCAATATAGCTGAAGCCAGCAAATTCGTCATGATAGAGAGCGAGAACAGCCTTACGCTCTATCATCTTCTGCTTAACGTACTCAGGCGACCGCTTAGCGATGCCGGTGCCACGGACCTTAGAAGCCCGGGTGATGGTGTCGAGAACTTCGTCAACATACTTTACATGTTCAGCCGAAGCAACGACCACATCGATTTCATTAACATCAATCATTTTTAGATGAAAAAATTACTTTTCTTTTATAACAACAAAAAAATAATATCGATTTACAACATAATGTCATTCTTTAACAGCACCGTCAACATTGATTGGGAGAAAACGCGAGAAAGCTTCAAGAGCCTGCTCACGCGAAACACCCTCACGAAGGACAGCAAATACGGTGTCGGCACCTGCAATAGTGCCAAGCACCTCAGGAGGCTTGCTCATGTCGATGTCGTAGGCAAGGCCACTGGCATAACCATTACGAGTCTTTATAACGGCTGTATGCCCTGAGAAATCTATCGAGATGAAGCTTGACTGCTGCCCCGCCTGCACCTTCGTCTGACCTTGCTGAAGCATAGTGTCCTGAAGATTGTTGGCATCAGGAATAATGTACATATAATTTCCTATGTCCGTAGCGACCTTAGTGGCCTTAAGCGTTTTAAGGTCACGAGAAAGCGTGGCTTGAGTAACTATAAAGCCACGTGCTGCAAGCAGACGAGCCAATTCGTCCTGACTGGCAACACAATTATGCTTTATCAGTTCAAGAATCAATTGCAGCCTTGTTTTCTTATTTTTCATACAATTATGACGTTATAAATTATATTAAGTGCAAAATTAGTAACAAAATCACGAAAATAAGAACATTTTCATAAAAAATTGCATTTTTATTCACAAAAAAACTTTCAATCAGATAACAGAGAGAACTTTAAATATTCATAAATGCATTATAAGCGCAGCAACGCCAAGCGCACTAAAAATGTACCATTTATGGCAAAATTCCACCACCTATTTTATATCCGTATCCGTTTTATTATCCTTGGACGCATCTTTTTCTACAATACGCTTAATCCCGCATGGTATCCACGCCCAGAATAAAGAACCTTTGCCAAGTTCCGACTCAAAACCGATTTTTCCATTCAGTTCATCGACTATTGCCTTGCAAATCGACAATCCGAGACCAGTGCCTTGGGCAAAATCATCAAGTTTCTCAAAACGGCGGAAAATTCTATCCTGCTTTTCTTTAGCAATTCCAATGCCAGTGTCGCGGCTCCAGAGTTTCACCCCACCATCAACGACTTCATATCCAAGATGGACTTCACCAGAGGCAGTGTATTTAATGGCATTAGTGGCAAAATTAGTGATAATCTGCGCCATTCTGTTCTTATCCTGAACGATAATACAAGTGGAATAAGGATGGTCGGCTACATAAGCGACACCTTCATTACGCTTGCGCTGGCCAAGTGAACGTACCAAATCATCATAATATTTGGCCCAATCAAATTCCTCCGACTTATATTCAAGCATACCTGACTCAATCTTCGAGAGGTCAAGAATATCATTGATGAGTCTCAAAAGCAAGTCGCTATTGGAATTGATGATATTCACATATTCTGTCTTATCCTCAGGAAGGACGTCATCACCACCAAGCAGCTCACTAAAACCTACTATAGCATTAAGCGGTGTGCGGATTTCATGGCTCATATTGGCAAGGAACGCGGATTTCAGGCGGTCGGCAGTCTCGGCCTGCAACTTAGCCTTTTCAAGTCCATGCTGAAGTTCAACGATATCAGTCATGTCCGTACGCAATCCTGAATACGAAGTTATTACGCCCTTATCATCACGCATTGCCACGCAATTAACCTTAACATAACGTAAGGAGCCATCACCCGAAACTGAAAGCACACGGCGGTGAGCCTCGTACCTGTCGAACTCACGATTGTCGAGACGCTTCGCGAACACACGCAATTCTTCACGGTCGGGGGCATAGATTCGCTCAATATATTCTTCAACAGTGAATGTGCAAATATAATCATCGCCAGAGCGCAAAGTGATGCAATGCGTGGCAAGGTCATAATCAAAGAGGAGCAAATGGCTTTCAGCAATAATGTAATTGATTTTATCCACATACCCCGAAATCTGCTGATTAAGTTCAACAAACCGAGTGTTGTCGCGACGCACACCCACATACCGTGATACTTTACCATCGGCATCAATCTCAAATGGTGACACGGTGATTTCACAATGCCGCCAGCCATAACTGCCCGGAATATGAACACGGACTGACTGTGTGAGCGTAATTTTATCACCTCGTTCCATACCTTTATAATTGACAAGGACAGCCTCAACATCATCGGGATGGAACACATTCAGATAATCAGACATCAACAGCTTCTTAGAGTCATCATAATTATTTATCGGCTCGTTGTAACTGATGTAATTACCGCTCTTTCGGTCGAATTCCCAAAGGACAATGCCAGCACCACGGACAGCCACGTCTGTCCTGCGCTTATAGTCCTCAAGCATGTGCCTTTCACTCAAGCTGCGAGTGACATCCTGAAACATTGAAAGATAGCGATATATCTTTCCGTTCTTATCACGTACAACCACTGTTGACACATTGAATATTTTCGTTCCTGTCGGCAAAATCGACCTATAATACTTGCCATTGGTCTTAAAATCAACCTTCATCTGATAAGAAACGCTTTCGCCTCTTCTTAACTTCTGCTTGACTTCTTCGGAAAGGTCAGGGTCATCGAAGAGGTTCACTCCTATCAAATCTTCCTCATCATTAGTACCAAAATTCTTAAGATTGAAATTATTAACCTTCAGTACCTTGCCTGTGGCATCATTAAGGTAAAGTCCAATAGGTATGTTATCATAAATCGTCTGGAGCAAATCCTTTTGATGACTGATTTCTATCTCCGACTTATACACGCCAGTGACATCCCTGTTCACGCCAAAAGCGGAAACTACCGAGCCTTGACGGTCAACAGTAGACCTGACAATAATATCGATATAGACATAGCCGGAATTATCGTTGTTGCGGAAGCGCACCACCTTACGGTTGTCCAATTTTTCACCAGATAAAACCGATTCCACAAAATCCTCATAGAGTTTTACATCATCGGGATGAACAGAGTCGCGCAAATCGAGGAAATTGGAGCACTTACTATTGCCAAACAAGACAGTAAAGACATGCGACTTCACATCATAAGTCCAGACATTAAGATTACCTATGGCAATGGAAAGCGTGAGAATATCATTTTGGCGTGTAACTCTTGCTACGGCACTTTGAACGCGACGACGCAAGTAATAGATAAACACAGAACCGACAACTACAATTGCCACAAGCAGGCACACAACGGCAATCCAGAGTTTCAACGACTGGCTCATCACGCCATAGCGCTCAATATTGCCAGAAAACCACTTGTCGTAGATTTCCTGATAGGTGCCATCGGCTTTCAATTTTGCTATTCCCTCATTGACCAGCGCAATCATTTCAGGGTCACGCGAAGCAAAACACAAATCGTAAGTCGGGACATATTTATACTTGCTTATCTCAAGATTCGACAACCCATTCTTCAGAATGTAATATTTGAGAGTGTAATAATTCCCGAACGCAGCATCCATTGAGCCATTTTCAACGCATAACAAAGTACTGAGGGGATTGTCCATATAACTTACAGTGTCGTAGCCTGAATAACGCTTGGCCAATTTATCTTTGAAAGCATTATCCTTATAAGCGAGTACTTTACATTTCTTGTTTTTAACCACTCCTTCCAAATCAGTGTTAACTACAATGCCAAACTGAACTTTAGCATAAGAGTCACTAAAAATAAATTTTCCTGCCCGCTGAGGAGTTTTTACGATACCCATAATAAGGTCAAGCTTGCCCGATTGTGCATCACGATAAATATCTGCCCAATATCCAAGCTCCAATTTGTACTTCACATCCATCTTTTTCATGAATGCCTTCAAAAGGTCAACATCAAATCCTTCGGGAATGCCTTTATCGTTAAGATATTCGAAAGGTGGATAATTCCAGTCGCTCTTAATTACTACAGTACGTCCTGCATAAGGATTCTCGGCAGCAAATGAAGATGTCGGGATAAAGTAAACTGTGAATACGACAGCAACAGTAACAATTGATTTAAAGATAGTGTTTACAATTTTCATTTAAGGCAAAACAAAGATATATAGCATTGCAAATATAATGGAAAAAACATTTCATTAATCCCTTTTCGCAATTTATTTTGGAAAAATCACGAAAAATGGCTTTGAAAGTCAAAAGACAAGACTTTCAAAGCCATTATAATTATTTTTCACCCTTTTCAGACTATTTCAATTTCCATTCAAAGCCATCCTTAGTGTCCTTAACGTCGAAGCCAATTTCAGCAAGGCGGTTACGGATAAGATCGCTCACTGCCCAATTCTTTTCAGCCTTGGCATTGTTGCGGATAGTAAGCAACAGGTCAATTGCATCCTCAAACGGTTTCATATCAACACCGGCAGAAGCCGAAAGTTCATCGCGCACGCCCATTATGTCGAACAGGAAAGTCTTGAACACATCCTTCAATGTGTCGATGTCAGCCTGAGTGATAGTGGCGTTGCCATCATGCACCTGATTTATTGAACGGCAGGCATCGAAAAGATGCGAAATCACGATTGGCGTGTTGAGGTCATCGTTCATCGCCTCATAGCATTTAGCTTTGATGTCGCCCACCGTCACTGTAGAAGCATCTGAAGGCTTCAGCTCGTTAAGACGCTTCCAACCATCAAGCATACGCTCAAGAGCCTTTTCGGAAGCCTGAAGAGCCTCGTTGGAGAAGTCGAGAGTGCTGCGGTAATGCCCCATAAGGATAAAGAAGCGAATCGTCATTGGGCCATAAGCCTTTTGTAAAATCTTATGGCTGCCGGCAAAGAACTCCTCAAGGGTGATGAAATTGCCGAGCGACTTGCCCATCTTCTGACCATTGATGGTAATCATGTTGTTGTGCATCCAGTAGCGCACAGCCTGATGGCCAGAATGAGCAACCGATTGTGCAATCTCGCACTCATGGTGCGGGAACATAAGGTCCATGCCGCCTCCATGGATATCGAATTCTTCGCCAAGATATTTCGTACCCATTGTGGAACATTCAAGATGCCAACCCGGGAAGCCCTCGCTCCAAGGCGATGGCCAATGCATTATGTGGGAAGGCGAAGCCTTTTTCCAAAGTGCGAAATCAAGCGGATTATGCTTCTCGCTTTGTCCGTCGAGGGCACGCGTGGTGTTGAGCAGATCCTCAATGTTGCGGCCTGAAAGAATGCCATAATGATGGTCGTTATTGTATTTCACGACATCAAAATATACAGAACCCTCGCTCTCGTAGGCATAGCCCGATTTGAGAATCTGCTTCACATATTCAATCTGCTCGATAATATGGCCCGAAGCATGAGGTTCGATGCTTGGCGGCAACACATTGAGAAGCTCCATATCGTGATGGTAGCGGTTGGTGTAGTACTGCACAACCTCCATCGGCTCAAGCTTTTCCAATCGAGCTTTCTTGCATATTTTGTCCTCACCCTCATCGGCATCGTGCTCAAGATGGCCAACATCGGTGATGTTGCGCACATAGCGGACTTTATAGCCAAGATGCGTGAGATAACGGTAAAGCACATCAAAAGTGATGGCAGGACGGGCATGCCCGAGATGCGCATCGCCGTAAACAGTAGGACCGCATACGTACAGGCCCACATGCGGAGCACTGAGCGGCACAAACTGCTGCTTTGTGCGCGAAAGAGTGTTGTAGATATAAAGTGGATTATCCATAATAAACTGACTTAAATCATCAAGCCTGTCCACCAGGCATCATGAATGGCGGCACACCACCATTGTTATTGCTGTTATTGGTATTTACGGGACGTATTTCACCGAAAGTAGCCTCATATTTACGCACATTCTCCTGCAAGGCAAGCATAAGTTGCTTAGCATTGACAGGGTTCATGATGATTCGGCTTTGCACCTTAGCCTGAGGCGTGTTTGGAGCAACGCAAATAGCATCGATGAAAAACTCGCCTGCGCTATGTGAAATAACGGCAAGGTTGGCATATTTACCTTGAGCCACATCAGGAGTAAGCTCAATCTTTATTTCTTTATTTTCTTGATTCATATTGATTTGAATTAATTTATTGATTATTCTTTATTAAAATCGTAATACTTTATCGACGGATATGAAAGGTCGTTGAGATGCACCCTTAAAGTGCGGCATGAAGATGATTTCCACAAACTTCCTATATAGAAAGAGCAATAACATCGCCTCCAAAAATATGTCGTAGCACCCTTCATGTCGTGAACAAAATAACAATCGACCACTGAATTATTTCTGGTGGACTCGTCAACCACAAGAGAAACCACACGAACCTCACCAGTATATTTCACAAAACAATTGAGATTAATATAATTGCCCGAACGCCAAATGCTCTTGAGCTGAATGGAATCCATGGCAAGAGTGAGCAGACGCTGATGGGATGCTATACGCAAGGAATCGGTGATTGCTTTGGCATAACCATTCACAGATACAGTCTTCAACGTGGAAGAAACCGAATCATTCACCACATAATTCAGCAGCAACCGCTGTCCAGCATTAACGCCATTCAAGGTGGTGGCAGGAGCATTAAGGGTGATTAGCGGAGAATCGTCAAGCGACTGAAAAGAGAAAACGGAACCTCCATTATCGCCTGCGCCCAAATAAGTCACCATATCATAGCTGAAATCGCCGAAATAAGGATTATCGGAATCACTGCTGCAAGATGCGAACGTCAAAGCGACCGCAACGGCAGCTACGGAAACCATAAAGCTATGTGAAAGGCGACGGAGCATATCAAATTATTAAATCACGTTGTTATTTATTGGAGCAGTGTCAACCGACGGAGCAACATTCACCGATTTAGCCACGTCATTCTCAATCACGCCATCACGCATGTGAAGCACGCGGTCAGTGTCCTGAGCAAGGCTTTCATCATGAGTTACAATCACAAAAGTCTGCTTGAATTCGTCGCGAAGGCTGAAAAACAGACGATGCAGTTCCTGCTTATTCTGAGTGTCGAGACTGCCCGAAGGCTCATCGGCAAGGATTACAGAAGGCTTATTGACCAATGCACGGGCAACCGCCACACGCTGGCGTTCACCACCCGAAAGCTGAGCAGGCTTATGGTCGATGCGCGAACCCAAACCCATGAAATCAATCAATTCACCGGCACGCTTATATGCCTCGCTTTGGCGCATGCCACCGATTAAAGCTGGAATGGCCACATTCTCAAGAGTGGTGAATTCAGGCAAAAGCTGATGGAACTGGAAAACGAAACCTATGTTGCGGTTGCGGAAATGCGCAAGGTCGCGGTCGCGCAGACGTAGCACATCGTTGCCGTCGTAGATAATGCTGCCGCTGTCGGGACGATCGAGAGTGCCGATAATCTGAAGCAAAGTCGTCTTACCCGCACCACTTGGTCCGACAATCGACACGATTTCGCCACTGCCGATTTCCACACAGACGTCGCGCAGCACCTGCAGCGAGCCATAGCTCTTGTTTATATTTTTGACTTCAATCATTTCATTTATGATTATTTCGATAAATGCATAATTACATGTGAGGCAAGCACACATCCGAACACACAAGGCATGTAACTGACTGTGCCATAACTTGAACGCTTGTTGGGCAGTTCATCGGTAAGCTGGCAGGCCGACTTGCTTGGCTGCTCCGGACTCCACACCACTTTCACGCCGCTGCTTATACCCTTGAAGCGTAGCCGCTGACGGACTGCACGTGCAAGTCCATCGTGGTAAGTTTTGGAAATATCCACAATCTGCACCACAGTAGGGTCCTTTCTTCCGCCTGCACCCATTGAAGATACAATCTTCGTGCCAGAATGAACGCAACGCTCAATCAAAGCCACCTTTGGGGCGACAGCATCTATTGCATCAACTACAAAATCGAAACCTGGCGCAAGCAACTCCGAGACGGCGTCAATATCAATAAACTTACTGACAACATTCACATCTGCATCTGGGTTGATGTCGAGGATACGCTGACGCATCACCTCCACCTTCTGCATTCCTAAAGTGGAATGGAGAGCTGGAAGCTGACGGTTGAGATTAGTGACACTCACCACATCGCCATCGACGAGAGTGAGATGCCCCACTCCAGCACGGGCAAGCATTTCAGCGGCAAAAGCCCCTACTCCACCTATGCCTACGACCATCACACTCCGTGAGGTCAGCTTCTCCACGCTTTCCTCACCAAGCAGCAGGCCAGTACGTTGTTTCCAATCCTGTGAATCCATCAGCGAAATAATATCAATCAGCGAAATTACAATTTTTTCGGGATATATTCTGTAAGTAGGCGAAAAAAGGCGGCATCATAATCGACACCGCCAAATTTTCACCAATAGGCTTAGATTTGAATTATCTGACAAATGTCTTGAAAGTTCTGCCCGCAACTTTTACGATATACATTCCTGAAGGAACAGCAATCGAACGGCTCAATCCGGAATAAACCATGCGGCCAACACCATCAAAAGCCTGAACAGGGCTGTCAGTACCGCTAATCAAAATAGAACCGTCGCTGGCAAACACATTTAAGGCCTCAGCATCAACTGCGTTTACGCCAGACCTTACAGAAAGAGATTTAAGTGCGAAAGTAGCAGAGTAGTCTCTACCACAATCGTAAGAATAAGTAACAGTATCTTTTTTAAACGACAATGAAAGGCCACCTACTTCACCACCGCTCCAGTTACTTGCTCTAAAAAGCACAAACCTGTAAGGAGCAAGTTCCGACAAATCATACGAATTATCGATTCCTTTTGTGACTACAGGAAGTATATTGCCATTGCAGGTAAAAGAGGACAAGTTGGTATTGTAAGTTACATCAACCGCAGGAAGATTATTATTCGAGCAGTCCAATTCCGACAGCGTGGTGTTAGCACTCACATCGAGCATTTTCAACTTATTAGCATGACAATCGAGGAACGTCAAGTCAGAGCATTTTGAAAGGTCGAGCGAAGTGAGGTTGTTATTGTAGCAAGTCAATCTGCGCAAAACGTCATTATTGCCCAAAACAAGTTCCCTCATATTGTTGCCTACGCAAGAAAGATGCACAATGTCATTTTTGCTTACATCGAGCGAATCAAGCTGATTGCCTGAACAACTAAGATCTTTTAGCCCCAAAAATCCGCCTATTTCAAGTGTGGTCAATTTATTATTATTACAATTAAGTGTTGCAGCGCCACTACTGCCTTTAGGTAATTTAAGAGAGGTCATTCCATCCTCACTGCATATAATTGTCTTTATATGAGTGTTGTTGGTCAGATCAAGAGAATCCAACTTGTTTTTTGAGCAGAACAGATTTATCAACACAGGAAAATTCTCGATTCCCTTCATATTTGTTATTCCTAAGCTGTCGCAAGTTATTTCTGTAAAACTTGCAAGGGTAGCGTGGCTGATAACTCCAGCATCGTTAGGGACGTGGACCATAACCCAAGCGCGAAAATTAGCATCAGGAAAATTAGCCTCGTTGATTAATAGCGAATCCGTCTTGAGGGCAAACGTGGCTGAAAGGCTATTGCCGCAATCGTAAGAATAAGTAGCTGTAATTTTGGAAAAGCTCAAAATATTGTTGGATAAGCTTGCACCATTCCAGTTACTTGACTTAGCGGCATCAAATCCACTAAGGCTCGATAAATCGAACATGGAATCATCAGGGTCCAAATTCACCGACAGCCAGTTGCCAGTGCATGTGAAATTACTCAAATCTGTGCATTTGCTCAAATCAAGCGAAGTCAGATTATTGTTGGAGCAATTCAGCGTCGTCAGACCCGTATTCGCACTTACGCCAAGTGTAGTCAACTTATTATTCGAGCAATTAAGCGTTGTCAAATTTGTATTTGTACTCAGGCCAAGCGAAGTCAAATTATTGCTGGAACAATTCAATGTCTCCAGTCCTGTATTTGCACTTACGTCAAGCGAAGTCAAATTATTGTTCGAGCAATTAAAGATAGACAAATCCGTACACTTAGAAATATCAACCGAAGTCAAAGAGTTGCCTGAACAATTGAAATTTCTTACGGCGTTTTCACCTAAAGTGACTTTAGTCAATTTATTGCCACTACAGTCGAACGACGTCATGCTGCTTGCCGGACTGACATCAATTGAATCTAACTGATTTCGAGCACAATTTAGAGAACTGACATACGCAATCTTACTTATGTCAAGCGATGTCAACTTATTGTCCGAGCAAACCAGAGTCTTAATATTACCCCCGTTGTCAGGCAATTTAAGCAATATCAATTTATTTGACGAACAAATAACCTCTTTCAGATTTTTGTTTGCACTCAAATCAAGCGAAGTCAGATTATTGCCAGAACATGAAAGGAACCTCAACGTAGTGAAAAACTCCACGCCTTTCAAACTCGAGATTAACTTCCCCTCGCAAGAGATTTCAAGAGTACTTGCAATAGTAGCATCAGAAATAACGCCCTTAGTGTTGTCAATTTTTGTAGAGACCCATTCACGGAAAATAGGGTCGGGAAAATTCGTTGCATTAATTGTAACGTCGGCAGAGGCTCCGAATGCCGACAAGAGCAGCAGAGCTGCACTCAAGTAAAATTTGTTCAACATTGTAATTAAATTTTAGTTTAAATAGTTTCAAATTCAAAATTCATAAACTTTATAAGAGAAGCTGATTATCAAAGCTAAAAGCCACTGACAACCAGCCTAAATCAAGATTTACTTACATTACCAGCACTTTGAAAGTGCGCCCACCGGTTTTCACAATGTAAAGTCCGGCAGGAACTGAAATTGTGCGATTTGTTCCAGCATACACCAAGCGGCCTTCAGCACCATAAACCTGTACCACACCATCAGCACCAAGGATATTGATGGAACCGCCTGAAGCAACGACACGCAAGCCAACATTTTCAATGCCATCGACACTCGTAACGAAATTACCTACAAGTTTAATGTTGGCACTCATGTTTTTGCCGCAATCATAATCGTAACTTACCACATTATTTGTAAAGGTCAACGTTGTGCCGTCGACCGAGCCGCCAGTCCAATTGCTTGCTTTGGCGGCATTGAAGCCACAAGAAGCCAATTGGGTCAAGTCGTACTTCCTGCCGACAGCAGGCACATTGACAGTAAGACTATCATCATTGCAAAGGAAATAATTCAAATCGTCATTGTTACTGAAGTCAAATGCAATGATATTATTATTAGAACAATACAACGACTTCAATAGAGTGTTCTTGGAAGTGTCAAGCTTCTTCAACTGATTACTGGCACATGACAGCGATTTTAATTTGACGTTGGCACTTAAATCAAGAGAAGTCAGATTATTTCCACTACAAGAAAGCGAAGATAGCTCCGTATTATTCTTCAAATCAAGAGTGCTTAATTTCATGTAATTGCAATCGAGCGATACAAGAGCAACATTTGCGCTTAAATCAAGAGACTGTAATCCATAGTTTTCATTACATTCAAGATCCATCAACTTGATATTGGCACTTAAATCAAGAGTCTTCAAATTGTTTCTGCTACAACTGAGATAAATCAAAGCAGTGTCAGCGCGCAAATTAAGCGAAGTCAAGCCACAAGAAGAGCATACAAGTTCGATTAGGGCAATATTTCTGCTGACATCAAGTGAATCCAAAGGATTCCTGTAGCAATAAAGATGCGTCAACAATGGATTTACACGAACATTCAACGACTTTATATTATTCCTGTAGCAATCCAAATCCGTCAACCCAACGTTTCCTGACATATCAAGCGCTGTAAGTTTATTTATGGAACAATCCAGCTTTTTCAAAGCCGTGAAAAAGCCTATACCATTAAGATCGGCAACGCCTTTACTGCTGCAATTAATCGTAGTGACCGTATCAATAGTCGCCTTGGCTATCACACCGCCAGAATTTGGAATGTTGGCAGTAATCCACGAGCGGAACGCCGAATCGGGGAAATTAGTCTCGTTGATTGCGACATCGGCAGAGGCACTGAGCACCGACAACAGCAGCAATACTGCGCATAAAGATAATCTTTTCAACATACATTAAATTTTATATGGCTATAATCTATCTGAATATTTCAAATCTATTCCAGCCTGTTTCAACCGGCGGAATCTGAGAAATGATGAAATAAAGGAGCAAAAAGGAAAGCTATAATTCAATTGTCTTTCACAAAATTAGCAAACAATTTCATATATTCCAAATAATCGGCCCACTTTTTTTGCATGCGTTTCAAATTCCTTCCAAAAACCATTTCCATTCAGATCTCTATTTTTGAACATTAATTTCGATAGTATTTGCTTGACTTTTATTCCCTGCCTTACTATTTTGAAATAAAAAATCAAAAAAATACATCAAAATGATAGAAAAATTTGGCAAATTCAAGATTTTTGCATTATCTTTGCGCCCACAAACAATAAATAGAAAGAGATGGCACTTATTATTCCTAAGAAGTACAAGCAGAAAATGCTGCCTGAGACCACAGAAGTGGCAATTAAAATGATTAAGGAGACATTCCAGGAAAAGTTGGGCAAAGCCCTTAACCTGCGCCGTGTCACCGCCCCACTTTTTGTACTTGCCGGCACCGGCATCAACGATGACCTGAACGGGGTGGAACATCCTGTGGGATTCGACATAACGTGCATGGGCAACAGCCACGCTGAAGTGGTTCACTCGCTTGCAAAATGGAAAAGGATGAAACTTGGAGCCTACGACATTGCTCCAGGCTACGGCATCTACACTGACATGAACGCCATCAGGACATTTGAAGAACTTGACAACCTTCATTCTTTATACGTTGACCAATGGGACTGGGAACAGACCATCAACAAAGAAGACCGAACACTGAGCTATCTGAAGCAGACAGTTGAAAAAATATATTGCGCAGTACGGGAAACTGAATGGATGATTTATGAGGAATTTCCCCACATCACCCCACGCTTGCCAAAAACACTGAAATTCATCCATGCCGAGGAACTTCTTCAGGCATATCCAAATCTTTCAGCAAAAGAGCGTGAAGCAAAAGCCGCAAGCAAATACGGAGCAATATTCATAATCGGCATAGGCAATCCGCTTAGCAACGGTGAGCCACACGACGGGCGAGCACCCGACTACGACGACTGGATAACGGAAAACAGCGATGGTTACCACGGACTAAACGGTGACTTGATTTTCTGGGACAAGGTGCTGGAATGTCCGTTTGAACTATCGTCAATGGGAATCCGTGTAAGCGAGAAATCGCTGATGCAGCAGCTTGAACTGCGCAAATGCACCGAACGCAAAAACCTCGCATTCCACAAGGCACTGCTTGCAGGCGAACTGCCCTACTCAATTGGCGGAGGCATAGGACAAAGCCGACTGTGCATGTTCCTGCTGCAAAAAGTCCATATAGGTGAAGTGCAGGCAAGCATTTGGCCTGACGACCAAATAAAGGCGTGCCGCGAAATCGGAGCTTTCCTGATGTAGCTAAATCTTGTAATCAAAAAATAAGTCAGTTCCTGGCATCATTTTCACACAATATGTCAGGAATTTTTTTGTGCCTGTTCACGCCAATCCCCCAAAAGGTGTCTGGACACCTACTGGCCCCCTAACGCATTGACACATTGATAAGTTACAAGGGTGTTCACGGGTAGGGGTTGCACACAAGTGTCAAGGTTTTCGCCTATGAAAAATGCCCTGCTATTTTTCATGCCACAAGCCACAACATTTCAAAGAACTCACAGCAAAAATAGAACTGGAAGAATCAGATTATGCAAGGAAACGGGAAAATTGTAATTACAGACCTTAAATCCGATTGGCAGGCAACGGAAATCCTTATTTTTCCAAAAAAATCGCAGTTTTGAGCAAAATTTTCACGAAAAATTTTGCAGGAATGAAAACTTGGCGTATCTTTGCACTCGCAATCCCGAAAAGGATAGCAATTGAACGCCAAAATTGGTGCGGTAGTTCAGCTGGTTAGAATACATGCCTGTCACGCATGGGGTCACGGGTCCGAATCCCGTCCGCACCGCAAGTGGAGAGAGGAGATGAGCAGCTTAATCTGAAATATGGTTAGTTGCTCATTCTTTTTTTATGCGCTATCACTTGAATCAATGCCAGATTGAAAACATCCACAAGAAAGGGCGACCGGCAAACAGAATGCCAGCCACCCTATATATTTTCCATAATTTGATAAGCAGAAGTGAATCAGTCAATCACCGCCGTGATAAGTTCAGCTTTACCTTCAAAATGCAGCAGCGAAACATTGGCCGGAATAAGCACAGTCTCACCCTGATTGATGGAAATCACACTGAGAGAATGGTCGGAAATCTCCGCTGTACCCTTCAGGCACATCACCACGCAGAATGAATCAATGCCGGAATGGTCGATATCAAGCACACCGTTGACCACAACTTTATGGACATCGAAATATTGGCACTTTATCATAGGAGTGTCGCCGACATCGCTATATCCATAAGGTTGGACATAATTATCATAAAGATTATAGTCGATGGCATCGCGTGCCTGCGCTGTGTGCAGCTCACGCGGCTTGCCGTCGACGCCAAGGCGGTTGAAATCGTACACACGGTAAGTTATGTCGGAAGTCTGCTGAATTTCAGCCAGCAGATTGCCGGCACCTATGCAATGTATGCGGCCCGCTGGCAGAAAGAACACATCGCCCGAATGCGACTTGTGGCAAGCAACGACATCCATCAAAGTGTCGTCAGCTATGCGCCGCTCATATTCTTCTGGAGTGATCTTACGGGAAAATCCGGTGTAAATCGATGCACCCTGCGCACTGTCGATTATGTACCACATTTCCGTTTTTCCAAAAGAATTGTGGCGTTTCATGGCAAGTTCATCATCAGGATGCACCTGCAATGAAAGGTCGCGCTTAGCATCGATAATCTTGATGAGAAGAGGAAATTTATCACCGAATTTCTCATAGACCGATTTTCCCACAAGGTCACCGCGATATTTGCGGATAATGGCACTCAACGTGCTGCCCTTGTCGGGACCTTCAGAAACTATCGATTCATGCCCCTCAACTCCAGAAATTTCCCAACTTTCGCCAATGTTGTGCTTGTCAGTAGCAATTCGCTTGTAACTGGCAATCCTGTCACCGCCCCAAAGCACAGTCTTGAGATAGGGAACAAACTTAAATGGCTTTAATTCTACGTTCATTATTGTTTACTGCTAAAAGATAAATATTAATTATTATCAGAGCAGTTTAGCGTGTTGTTGACTTCCATGCACATGCGGCTGTTGTGATAAGGGCATTTCCAAAATCCAGCCTTGTCATCGTCGCGGTTGATGCTGCCATCAGGCTTACGGCTCCAATACCACTCACCGCTTTCAGCATCCACAATGTTATTCTTTATGTAATTCCAAGTCTGCGCCGCACGGTCAACGGCATCGGCACGGCCATGATAACGGTAAAGATAGGCTTGGCCAATCACACATTCAGCCTGTACCCACCAATGCTTCTCGTTATCGAAAGTGCCGTTGCCATGACGTTCATAGAGCATCGACCCGTCGGTGCAACGTCCCTGCAGGGCGGCATCGGCGATGGCACGAGTGTGGGCAAGTGCCTTTTCAAGCATTTTCTCATCGCCGAGCACCTGAGCCGTCTCGAGCAAAAGCCAAGAGGCCTCAATGTCGTGGCCATAGGAAATCTCACTGTCGTGTCGATTCCAATCTTCATCGAAAAACAGTCCAAGATGATGATTTTTCTTATCTTCCATAACATCGAAGAAAAGGTCCATCAAGCTGACGATTGACTCACGCAAATCATCATCGCGCCACACACGGTAAAGATTGGTGTACGGCTCGATTATGTGCAGATGCGTGTTCATGGTCTTCTTCTCGTTGGCATCCTTGTCGCTGAGGCGCATATCGTCGATTTGTGCCCACTCGCGAGTGCAGGCCTCAATGTAGCCTCCCCGCTGACGGTCGCGGCTGTGATGTTCAATGTCGTGATAAAGATGCATTGCATATTGCAAAGCCTCATCGTCGCCAGTGGCGCGGACAAACTCGCTCAAACCATAAATCACAAAACCTATGGCATAGAACTGTTTCTTAGTGTCGAGGGGAGTGCCGTCGGCATTAAGCGACCAATAAACGCCGCCAAAATCTTTATCGTAGAAATTATCGATGATGTAACGCTTGGCACGCTGTGCCATTTTCAGATACTCGGCCTTGCCAGTGACGCGATAGGCAGCAGAAAAAGTCCAAAGCAGACGGCCATTGAGGATAGCACCTTTAGGCGCATCCGGCACAAGGTTGTCGTTTCCGTCGCGGCGTCCATAAAATCCGCCTGCCGGGTCAACCATCTTGTCCATCCAGTAAGGCAGGATATTCTCCTGCATGTTGCGCATCAGCTCATTGCAAAAGGCCTTTATATCTATTTCCATTTTCAACGATGATTAATACTTATAACTTGATAACGATTAATTTTCTGTTTTATTAGAGCCTGCCACCTCACGGCGCATGTTAAGTTCGGCGGTGATTTCCTTCATTTTCTTTCCGCTGAGCGGATAGAAAAGTACAAACAACAACGAAAGCACAGCACCTATGGCAGGGATAAAGCTCAGGAACATGCGCAGACCACGAATTGCAAAGTCGGTCTGCTGCGGAGCGTTGGGCACATAGCCGAAGAACGACAGCAGCCAGCCAGTGACGGCAGTACCGATGGCCCAGCCAAATTTCTGCGACATCGACGAGGCGCTGAACACCAAGCCAGTGGCACGGTTACCCGTGCGGAGTTCGGAATAGTCGGCACAGTCGGCATACATCGACCAAAGCAACGGGAATACGCTGCCGGCACAGATGCTGATGAGAATCTGGAAGATGAATATCAGCACAAGCTGGTCCTTACCGAACCAGAAGAAGAACACGCTGAGCACAGTGGCAATAATCATGGCAAGCGCAAAAGTGTTCTTCTTGCCTATTTTGTTACCGAGCGGAGCGGCAGCTATCACGCCGACAATATTGGCAAGCTGCCCAATGGCGAGATAAAGGCCGCTGAGGAGCAACGACATATTGAAAAACGGCACTTTATCGAGGCTGTCCTCACTGATATAATATTTGAAATAGAACACAGTGGCACCGTCGCGCACGGAATTGAACACAAGTGTGAATATGCCGGCACCGAGAAGAATCCACCATGGGGAATTATGCAGAAGATCCTTCACATCACTTCCAAGAGAACTCTGCTTCTCCTTAATCGGCTTTACACGCTCACGGGTGAACGAGAAGCAACCATAGAACAGCACCACGCAGGCAATGGCAATTACACCCACCGACATCATCCAGCCATGCTGACGAGCCACTTGGGCGGCTGCAGGGTCAAGTCCGGTGATATTGCCTGTGAAAGCATTAGCCATCGGCTCAAAGAGCAGCAATGCGATGAAACTGCCAAGATAAGCGCCAACCATGCGGAATGTGGCAAGGATGTTGCGGTCCTTTGGCTCAGGGCTCATCACACCGAGAAGCGAGGCATAAGGCACATTGATGGAAGAATAAATCATCATCATCAAAGTGTAGGTGATATAAGCATAAATCAGTTTGCCTGTCGGGCCGAAAGGCGGAGTGAAAAATGTTAACACCCCGATGAAGCCAAAAGGTAAAGCCAGATAAAGCAGATAAGGACGGAACTTACCCCAACGGGTATGTGTACGGTCGGCAACCACACCGACAATCGGGTCGAAAAATGAATCCCACACACGCGTCACAAGGAACATTGTGCCTACAGCCGCAGGCGACAGTCCGAACACATCAGTGTAGAACACCAGCAGATACGCTCCGAAAATTTTCCAGAACATCGACGAAGAGAAATCGCCGAAACTATATCCGATTTTTTCTTTTAATGATACCATTTGAATTTATTCCTTTACGAATGAGCCGATAGCCAAATCCGCGCCATAAAGATAATGATAAAAAATCAAAGAGCGGGCCAAAATGTCCAGCCCACTCCTGACATCCCAACATTTAACCATAACAGTTTAGAATCAACAATCTTCCCATGGAGATTATTTTCTATTGATTATTTCAAGATTTTTGTCGATAAGCTGATTCAATGTATTTACCGATTCGCCAGTGGAAAGCTTATCGACAGGAGTGTTCATGCAATAGTCAACAAGCCGGTCGACTGTCGAAGTCGCAACGTGCATCCGAGTGTCGCTCGAAGCATAATAGATGAACACTTTGCCGTCGGGGTCGCAAATCCAGCCGTTGGTGAACAGCACATTCATCACGTCGCCTATATATTCCTCACCCTTAGGGGCCATTAAATAGCCGCCGGGAGTGGCAATTGTACGCCATGGCTCATCAAGGGCCGTCATATACATGTAAAGCACATATCGGAGGCCTGAAGCGCAGCCACGAACGCCGTGGGCAAGATGCAGCCAGCCTTTAGAAGTCTTGATAGGGTGCGGACCTTCGCCGTTCTTCACTTCCTTGATTGTATGATAATGGCGGCAGTCAATAATTTTTTCGTCCTTCACCTCGGCATGAGTAATGTCGTCGATAAGTGCCCAGCCTATTCCTCCGCCGCTGCCGGCATCGATAAAGCCGTCCTGCGGGCGAGTGTAGAGAGCATACTTGCCATCGACAAATTCAGGATGCAGCACCACATTGCGCTGCTGACTCTTGCTCTTCAAATCGGGCAAACGGTCCCAATAAATCAAGTCCTTAGTGCGTGCAATTCCGCAAGTGGCAGTTGCTGCCGAAAGGTCTTCGGGATGAGCAGGGTCGTGACGCTCCACGCAGAAAAGTCCATACACATAGCCATCCTCATGGGCAGTTAAGCGCATATCATAAATGTTGGTAGCTGGATTTCCACTCTTCGACATAACGATTGGGTGGTCAATAAAACGAAAATTGTCAATTCCGTTAGGACTTTCCGCCAAAGCAAAGAATGATTTGCGGTCGGCTCCCTCAACCCTTACCACCAGCACATATTTTCCATTCCATTTTATAGCGCCTGAATTGAGAGTGGCATTCACTCCAATGCGCTCCATGAAGTATGGATTTGTCGCCTTATCGTAGTCATAGCGCCAGAAAGGAGGTGCCATCTCAGCAGTGACAACAGGATATTTATACCGACAGAATATGCCATTCCCCTCGATTCGGATGTTCTTGCGGGTAATCAATTTCTCATACTCGCCTTCCACGAATTGTTTTCTTTCTTCGAAAGTCATATCTTTAATTTTTTGATTATTCTACTTTATAGTTTTCATCTCCCTTGCAAAAACCGTCTTTTTGTCATTATAGAATTTCACGAACGATGGTGCAGATGCCTGCCCTGGATATGGAGCAAAGAAATGCTCATTCTTGTCATGGGCATTGCGCCACACCGTCACATAACAAATCGGGTACTTCACCATGACGGGATAAAGCACACCCATCCACCAATCAGCCACTTTCAGCGTCTGGCAGCCGGTTTCGGTCAAAGCGACAAGTTTCCCGTGCTCCTTGGCCACCGCCGTCGCTGCATCAAGCGAAGAAGTGAGATTCTTTATGTAATCGTTCGTACCTTTCTCGTCGTTGAACT
Organism: Muribaculaceae bacterium; assembly: GCA_022484565.1. Taxonomy (GTDB): domain Bacteria; phylum Bacteroidota; class Bacteroidia; order Bacteroidales; family Muribaculaceae; genus JAKVKZ01. The sequence continues at coordinate 5,093 of JAKVKZ010000038.1, read as the reverse complement.
GATAACAGTCAGCCCCGAGCAGGTCAACGTATTTATCACCAGGATAAGTGGCAAGATATTCAGTTTTATTTGCAACGATATTTGGAGAATATGCCCAAACCACATTATTGATTCCCTTTTTGTCGAACACTTCGCGGGTTATTTGCCACAATGCCACATAATCCTGAATAGAGCAGTGTTTAGCGCCCCACCAGAACCATGAGCCGTTCATCTCGTGCCACGGACGAAACACCACAGGAATGCGGTTGCCTTTTGCGTCGCGAAGTGAGCCGATGAAGTCGGCTGCGCGTCCAATCCATGTGCGGAGAGTGTCGTTCATTGCCTCATCGGTAATGCACAGATGCACCGTGCTGTCGTTCTTCACATCCCAAGCGTCACCACCGGTGACAGGATTGCGTGGATGCCAGCTGAAAGTGTTGATGCCGCCGCGTGCATCCTGTACCACGACTTCACTGCGGATTCTGTCGAAAGGCACTCCGTCAAGTTCCTTGTCGGCGCACTTTTCAATCATTCCCAAGTCCCAGTTCATTATGCCCGGATAATCGCCGCAGACGCTTTTCACATCTGAGCGGTCCTTGTCGCCGCACCAACCATGACCATACACAGGGTCATCGTCATGACCGAATATTATCAGTCCAGCAGCAGTGACTTTGTTTAGGCGGTTGATAAGCCTCTTTGCGGGCACGACTTGGCAAGTCTTGGCCATTTTCTTTTTTGTTTTATGCGACTTTGCCCGTCCTGCCGCAAAAGCGGCTGGAACAATGGCCAAAGCCAATAATATCACTAATATCTTCTTCATTTTCACTTCACATTAAATGATGCGGTGAGCAAATCCTTGTCATCGCTAGATGCGCCTACCATAACCTTGAACTCGCCTGGCTCGACGATAGGCTGCATTTTCCTGTCGAGAAATCTCAGCTTGTCGGGAGTGATACTGAAATGCACCGTCTTGGTCTCGCCCGATTTCAGACTGACGCGTGAAAAGCCTTTCAGCTCCTTCACCGGACGGCTGACACAGCTGAAGCAGTCGCGGATGTACATCTGCGCTATCTCCACGCCATCGCGCGAACCGGTGTTGGTGATGTCAACGCTCACGTCGATTGTGCCGTCGGAGGCTATCTCGCTACTGCTTAGATGCAGGTTGCTGTACTTGTAGGTGGTGTAGCTCAGTCCGAATCCGAATGGATAAAGCGGTGTGCTCGGCTTAACCACGTAAGGGTGGAAGTACATTGATGGCTTGTGGTTGTAAGTCATCTGCGTCTGCCCGACGCTTCGCGGAATGGTGATGGCGAGCTTCGCGCTCGGGTTCACCTTGCCGTAGATGATGTCGGCAAGAGCCGTTCCTCCAGTCATTCCAGGCTCCCATGCCTCGATGACGGCAGGCAGATGGTCGGCTGCCCACTGCACTCCGAGCGGACGGCCGTTGATGAGAATCAGGATAGTCGGTTTGCCCGAGGCGGCAACCTTCTCAATCAGTTCTTCCTGAAGACCCACAAGGTCGATGTCGCTGCGGTCGGTGTCCTCACCGCCGGTGCGCTCCGTCCAGCGGAAACGCATCATGTATTCGCCTGCAACCACTATGTTGAGGTCGGCATTCTTTGCCGCGTCAACTGCGGCACTGACTTTGGCGGGGTCCATGTTGCGCGGGTCCCAGCCCTGATCAACGAAATTGATTGTGGCGTCGGGAGCGGCGGCACGAAGTCCCTCAAGCACTGTCACCACATTCTCAGGCTTCTGCTGCGCTGACCAGTCGCCCATGATGTTCTCGTCGTCGGCATTGATGCCGGTAACCATTATATGCTTGTATTTTCCCGCAGTCAATGGCAGGATTCCATCATTTTTAAGCAGCACAATGCTGTTGTGGGCTGCTTCGAGAGCCGTGGCGCGGTGCTCGGGGCAAAGGCGCACCTTCATTGTGGTCTTCTCGTCGGCAAACGGATTTTCAAAGAGTCCGAGGCGGAATTTCACGTTTAGGATTCGACGGACCGACTCGTCGATGCGCGATTCAGGAATTTTGCCCTCGCGGACCAGCTCGCACACATATTTGTTCCAATAGATGCCGTGCATGTGCATGTCCATTCCAGCCATTATGCTCTGATAAAACGCGTCTTTCAGTGATGTGGAAGTGGCGTGAAGGTCGTAGGTATGCTCAATGTCCATCCAGTCACTGACAATGAATCCCGGGAATTTCCATTCACCGCGAAGCACGTCCTTCATCAGCCACTCGTTGGTGTGGCACGGAATGCCGTTAAGCTCGTTGTGGGCTGTCATCAGCGACATCGCGCCGGCGTCAACTCCTGCCTTGAACGGAGGGAAGAACACTTCACGCAAGGTGCGCTCCGACAGGTCGGCCGGTGAGCCGTTGGTGCCGTTCATCGGTTCGCTGCCTGCCACAAAGTGCTTTATGCAGGCAAGCACATCGTTCCTGCTGTTGAGATTTCCCTGATAGCCCTTCACAGTGGCTGCACCCATAAGGCTGACGAGATACGGGTCTTCGCCGAAGGTCTCGCCGCAACGTCCCCAACGCGGGTCGCGTGCCACCTCAACATTTGGATTGAATGTCCAGTGCATGTTCATGGCGCGCATCTCGGCTGCCGTTTGGCGGGCTATGGTGTGGGCCATGGCAGTGTCGAACGAGCAGGCAAGTCCGAGATTGGTTGGATAGACGGTATTGTCGGGGCAATTGGCGTTGCCATGGATTGCGTCAATGCCAAAAATAATCGGTATGGCGAGGCGGCTCTTCATGGCGAGCTGCTGCAGGTGGTTGGCCTCCTTGAGCGTTATCACATGGAGGAATGAACCAACTATTCCCTGCTCAGTCCACTTCTCAAGAGTGTCGGGAGTGATGCCAGGGTAGATGGCCTGGGCCGTGTTGTTTTTCAGGTCCTCAGGCTTGATTGAGCCGATATTGGCGCGGAAATGCTCCACACCCACATACTGGTTCATCTGCCCGACTTTCTCGTCGAGGGTCATGCGTCCGAGCAAGTCCTCCACACGGTCGGCAATCGGCGCATCAGGATTCTTGTAAAGCATATCGTATTTCTTTGCGAAGACTGTGGCGGCAGTGGCAGCCACAATCATCATAATCATAATTTTTTGAGCTTTTATCATGGAGTGTACTTTTTATTTCAACGTTGTGGGCATGTCCTCGCGGTTCATTATGTGGCTGTTGGTGAACACTTCCTTGTAGTGGGCGGTGGTGTTGCCAAAATTATCCACTGTGGCAGTGCTTGCTATGTCGTAAGTGTACCATTCCATAAACCATGACCAAGTGTCGCCGCCAGTGAAGCATTTATCAGGGTCAAGAAGCATTCCGCACTCCGACAGGGTTATCAATTTCTTACCGCCGGTTATCTGCTTGATTTTATTGTACACAGTTGCTTGCGAAGCCGTGGAAGTGGCATAAATATCAGTACCCACAATGTCAACATATTCATTGCCGGGATATGCATTTGCCATCTCGTTATCGTAGCCGTCCTCAACCTGCATTGTCCACACCCAAATCAGATTGTTCAGGTGATACACGTTCACAAGCTGATCGTAGAGGAGTATCCAGAGTTGCTTGGTGTATTCCGTACCATAACGTCCCCACCAGAACCATGCTCCATACTTATAGCTGCCGGCAGCTTCGTGAAGCGGACGCCAAATCACTGGAATATTTTGGTCTTGCAGGAGTTTCAGATAGCCTGCAACCTTCTTAATATCGTTCATTATCTGGGTGTGCTGCCACGTGCCATCCTTCAAAGCCTCACGAATATCGAAAGTTGTCACATTATCGCCTTTCCCAGGTGCGTTAAAGCCATAACTCGACACAGCATCACCTTCATTCGACGGTACTCTCCAATGCCACATATATGCAACAAGTCCATTGTTAGTCCATTGCGTCTTGGCAGGTGAAATATCGCTGTAGTCAATCCAGTTGGCCGGAGAATCTGCCAAATGGACAAAATCGTAACACGTAAGAGCCGGATGCTTGCCAGTGACGGCATAAATCCAGTTACTAAAGTAATTATTGTTGTTCACATTAGCCATTGCACCCGAAAGTGTCTTCTTGCCATACTCATCTTTCAGGAACTGATACACTTTCAATGCCTGAGCCGTGGCGTTTGCATTGACAAGCCCTGCTGCGGCTGCGGCAGTGGAGAAATGAATGGTAACCGCTGGTGCATACACACTCGCGTTGTCGGAGCGATGCACTGCATTTGCAGGAATCACTAAAGTGTAGTCAACTCCATCGCTAAGGCTCAAAGGAATATTGAGTGCTGTGTTCGACACTGTAGGTGTCACCGCTGCGCCATTGAGCGTTACGCTGTTGGCTGTGTTCAGTGCTATGGCTGCCGAATACCCAATCACAATGGATGTGGTTGTGGTAGATACCACGCTTCCTTCAGAAATTGACTGCGAAGCGACTGAAAGTGTCGGTGTCACAGTTGGCTGCGTAGGCTCATCACTGCCTCCACCGCCTCCACAGGCTACTAAGAATAGAGACATGATGGCTATCGCACATATATTCAATAATTTATTCGATTTCATATTTGCTTGATTTTTACTTTAAAGTTAACGGCATATCCTCACGATTAATTATGTGACTGTTAGTCATAATTTCCTTCCAATGGGCTGTGGTGTTGCCAAAGCCATCTATAGTGGCTGTACTTGCAATTTTGTAAGTGTACCATTCCATGAACCACGACCAAGTGTCGCCAGCGGTGAAGCATTTGTCAGGGTCAAGAAGTAGTCCACATTCGGCAAGTGTAACGAGTTTCTTGCCGCCTGTCATCTGCTTGATTTTATTGAATGCCTCAATCTGCGAACCAGTGTTGTCAACATATAAATCCGCACCCACAATGTCCACATAGTCGTTGCCTGGATAAGCGGCAACCATTTCGTCATCATGCCCGTCGGCTATCTGTGCAGTCCACACCCAAATCAGATTGTTCAGATGGTACACATTCACAAGTTGGTCGTACATAAGTTTCCAAAGTTGCTTGGTGTAGTCCGTTCCATAACGTCCCCACCAGAACCAGATGTTTGTGCCATAATTTCCGGCTGCCTCGTGCAGAGGCCGCCAAATCACGGCTATATTATTATCCTGC
>JAKVKZ010000037.1 GCA_022484565.1 Muribaculaceae bacterium | reverse complement strand
AATCAGACTTAACATGTACGACATCAGGTTGTGTAGCACTAGCTGCCGAACGAGCCGCAAAGAACCAAACTCCGCCATTAATATCATACTGGATGTTTGTGTTGTCGTAAGCAATAGAATATTTCTTATCAAGACCTGTTATAAAGCGAGAAGGAACAGATGTCCAAGAAGTAGCAGTGCCAAGATCATATTCAGCGGCACGGAATCCAGACTGTGTATAAAGCAAAGCTACACTATCAGCAGAAATCAGAGCCAGCTTCAAATTAGCTCCTGAGCCTTTAACCGACATGGCAACATTAGGACCTGCAATGAAATTACCATCGGCATCAACCATATTAAAGCTCTTTGGAACATACGTCCCGCCAGAGAAAATTGGAGTAAAATCAGCATTCAAGTTGTCAGTATTGACCTCATAAACAGGGCTTACATTATTTGTAAGGCGCGAAATAAAAAGTCTTCCATCTGCACTAATAGCCAAGCGTTTAGGATCAAATGCTGCCACATTTGATCCACCGATCTTACCATTATTAATTGTCATACCTCCAGTAAAGCCATACTTGCCATTTGAAGCCATGAGTGAATCACCCGTAGCATCAAAAACATACAATCCAGTACCATTGCCATTAGCCAGTTTGCTGGATTGATACTTTACGGCTGAGCCATACTTTGATTCAGCCACATAAATGCGACCAAAATACTTACTATTTGGATTAGCATCGGCAACAACGCCATAAGGAGCATAGAATTTGCCCAAAGCCTTGACAAAAGTACCAGAAGCAACTTTAGCGCCAGTAACTTTTACCTTCCAAGTGTAAGTAGCCCCTTTTGCAAGGTCGGAAGTAGGAACTACAACGGAGTGAGCACCAACGGTAAGACCGTCGGAAGCTACAGATTTCACAAGAGTAGAGCCGTTATAGATGTCGATTGAGACAGCTGTGGCGGCAGCATTAAGAGAGTAAGTGACAGTGTCGGTAGCATAATCCGCAGCCAATGACCCTTTCAGCCCATAGGCATAAGCATTCTGTGCTTGAGCCGAGAAGCCACCACAAACGGCGACAACAGCAAGTGCCGCGAAAAGTAATAACTTTTTCATTGAATAAAAATTTGGATTAAAAATATTTGAGATTTAAACAGTATTTGATAATTGCGTAATAATGAGCCAAAAATAAATAATATTTTTTTATAAAACAAATTTTTTGGACATAAAAAAGGCGGGTCAATACGGCCCGCCTTTTTTCATGGATATATCAAGTCATTATTTAACCATCACCTTGAATGTCTTGCCGCTTGCACGGACAACGTACATTCCAGGAGCGCAATTGACGCGTACCTGATTCTTGCTAATCAATGCACCGCCTGCAGTGTAAACTGAAACGTTCTGTGCATTGCCGAAGATGTTGATTTCGCCTGTGCCTGCAACGACACGTACATCGCTTGTGGAAACCTTGTCAACACCAGTGCTTACGAGAGTGAGCAGGATAGTATGGTTGACAAGATTTGCAGTGACATCGTAAGTTGCGCTTACAGCCTCAATAGCTACCTTGTAGGAGTTCTGGGTCGTCGAGAAGAGCGGGCCTGCTACGCCTGAAACAAGGATAGTGTTGTCAACTTCAGGACCAAAGCGGCTTGCATTGAATGTAGTCCAGTCGGTGTCGGATGTGCCGAGAGCAGAGCCAAGGCAGAACCAGCCGTATCCAAGAGGAGCGGTTCCATCAACCTGATTGTAGATTGTAATCTGGCCCATGTAAACGCCAGGATTGTCAGTTCTGGTAAGTTCGTTGGATCCATCGTTAGGTTTCCAGTCGCCAACAGCAGAACCGAGATTGCCGATTGCATAAAGCTTCTCAGGATAAACCGTGGTGGTATCGGCTGCAAGCAATTTGACTTTAAAGTTAAGAGAATCCAAGTCAACAATCATCAGATATGTGCCCTTTTGCGGGAACTTCCATGACTTGTCAGAACCCTGAGTCATGTATGAAGTCTTGTTATTCTCTACAACAGTGCCGTCATTATCAGGGACGTAACGGTTAGCATTGAGAGTTGTCCAATCGTCGGCAGTTGTACCGAGAGCTGTGGTTATGCCGAATGAACCGATTTGGTTAACAGTGACTACGCCACCGAAAATCTTTTTTTCTCCACGGGTAAGCTTATAACCTACGTTTGCGCCCCAAGTGTTGGAGTTCTCTGCAATTTCACCTACGACGTAAACATCAAGTACAGGATTGACGAGTGCAGGGAGTTTGAACTTATAGGTTGCGAAGAAACCACCAGGATAATATTGGTAGATGTTTGCAACAGTGTCGTTAAGAACATCAACACCGAACCATGAAGCCGTGAAGTTGTTAGGAGCGGCAGTAACGGTTGGAGCGTAGGTAGCTATAGCCTCGTTTGTTGCGTCGGTCGAAACCTTGGCAACAGAGAAGCCGTCCATATAGTTAGTGCCTGAAGGATAAACCACATAGTTGACACCGCCCATCGTGAAGAATGTGGCGCCAAGAGTTGTGGCCTTGCCCGGCATAACCAGAGGAGTGGTAGTAATTGACTTGTTGTCGGCAGCAAGAGTGCCATCAAGATAGGAAGCACCGCGCGGGCAAACCATCACATGCTCAGTCTTACCAGGGGTGAATGAATAAACAACGTTGTAGCTGGCAGTTGCACCAGGAACGTCGATTGTCTGAGTGTTGTCAACATCCTGAGCGCCATTCTTGATTTGAACGACAGTCAGTTTAGTTGAGTTGTTAGGCATAATGTAAAGTTTGCCATTCCTCAGAAGGTTGCCCTGAGCAGTTCCGTACCAGTCGTTGCGGGCTGCCGGAACACCAGAAATAGCTATGTCAACAGGAGTAGAGCCATCAGTAGGGATAACGCGGATGCCTGTGGTGTTGGCGCTAGGGAAATCATCACCAGTGCGGACAATAAGATTGCCGGCATCGTCATTGCCAATGTTTGTGCAGGCTGCTGCAGGGAATGTGGTTGTCATCTTGTTACCTTCACCATCGTAAACATCCACAGTCTTGTCGGTCTTATTCATAATGAACCAGTTGTTGTCGATGAACACGCCCTGACGATTGTTAGCAGCTGTAGGAACTGTAGTGTTCTTTGATGCCAAAGTGATGGTGGCTGTAGGAGCAGGAATCTTGAACACCTGATCGTCAATACATGGAGTAACAACTACATCAGTGTCGCGAGGCAGCTGATACATATCGAGCACCTCATTGCTGCTGGAAATCGAGAATAAGTTGTCGGCATAGTCCCAAGCAAGAGCGTTAGGACGGTCCTGAGCAGTGAAAGAAGTTACCATTGTAAGGGTAACAGGATTAGTTGTATAATCAACCTTGTAAACTTTCACTGTCTTGACTGTGCGCGCCGTGATCATGGCAATCATTGTAGAGTCAGGACTCACGCAAATGCCAGAATTGGCAGGATAGACAATACCATAATCGTTAGTGTTGCTTGTAATGCTGAAATCCTCGGTAGTGAAATCGTTCTTAACATGCTTAACGATAGGCTGCGATTCAGATGCAGTGCCACGGGAAGCAGTGAACCAAAGGCCACCATTAGGGTCATAAAGCAAGTTGGTGTTATCGTAAGTGATTGTGTACTGCTTGTCGTAGTCAGTAATTATACGAGTAGGAACACCGGTCCAAGTCTTTGCCGAACCGAGTGCATACTCGGCTGCGCGATAAGAAGATTGGTCATATCCGTCCATTGAAGCCTTTCCGGCAGAAATAGTTGCAAGTGTGAGATTGTCACCTTCGCCACGAACCGTGAGGGCAACATTACCGCCAGCGACATAAGCACTGTCAACAGTCATGAGATTCATGTCGGCATCCTGAAGAGTGTCGGTGAAAATCGGGCTGAAAGCAGCATCGAGGTTGTCGGTGTTAACTTCGTAGATAGGACTAACGCCACTAGCAAGACGGGAAATGAACAGACGTCCATCTTCAGAAATTGCAAGACGCTTAGGGTCGAATGCACCCTTTGTTGAGAATTTGCTTGCAATGTTCAAGCCACCGATGAAACCAGGCTTGCCATTGGAAGCACGCAGAGTGTCGCCGTTAGCCTCAAACACATAGAGAGCCTGACCATTACCCTTACCGTCCTTGTAGGAGAGATAAGTGTTAGGGTCAACACTTTCTTCGGCCATAGAGCCAGAGCCATCTTTCGACTCGGTTGCATAAAGGCGTCCAAAATGCGTGCTGAATGGGTCGCGGTCGACAGCAAGACCATAAGGGGCATAGAAGTCGGCGAGCTTCTTAACGAAAACAGGAGCCGTGACAGTTGTACCCTGTACTTTTACAGTCCAATACAGGTCAACACCAGTTGGCAAGCCTGCAGTAGCAACCACAAAAGTATCAGCGCCAGCCTTAAGTTGATCGGAGACAAACGATTTAACAGGAGTTGTTACATTCAACTGATAAACGTCGATAGAAACAGCTTTGGCAGCTGTGTTGAGAGAATAGTAGATTGGGATGGAACTGCCGTCGGCAGATAAAGCCCCAACCTTAAGACCATAAGCATAAGCGTTTTGCGCCTGCGCCGAAAAACAACCTAATAAAGCGGCAAGTATAAATGCCGCACCAAGTAGGAACTTCTTCATAGTTTTGGGTTTAAATTAAACAATTAAATTATAGACATATTGCATATAATTATACAATTCGATAAAAAGGCACATCAAAATCATTTCGATAATTAAGGTAAGAAAATGATTTAATTACTGCTCCAAATTTACAAAAGAATTTTATTATAACAAACTTTTTTAAATAAAAAATGTAATTATCTCCAATTTCTAAATTCAATAGAAGTGATAATAGCAAATCAAAATTAGGGTAAACTTATAGAGGATTTATATAATAAGGTGTACTTACATATATGTATAACAAAAAAAGCGTCTCCTTTAGGAAACGCTTTTTTTAATATTAAGAATTAATGAATTACTTGTTGTTAACCATAACTGTTACGGCACGACCCTTAGCAGCATTAGCTTTTTCAATGTTGGAAAGATTTCCGTCATTAGTTGTGGTTTCGAGAATGCTGGCAGGAACACCTTGTTTAACAAGATAGTTCTTAACTGTAGCTACACGTGCCTTGCGGAGCGCTTTGTTCACAGCGTCAGTTCCTGTGTAATTATCAGCCCAACCAGTGAGAAGATAATTCTGCTGTTCTTTCTTCATAACATCAGCAATTCCGTTAGCAACCTTAACCTGGCTCTTTGTGAGCTTGGAAACGTTGATCGGGAAGTAGATGTTGGCAAGTTCTGTAGTTGGAGCCGGTTTCTCTTGAGCAACTTGTTGTGGACGGTTCAAGCAGTCCTTAAGTTGTTGTTCAAGGTCAGAAATCTTAGCATTTGCATCCTGCAATTGTGAAGCAAGAGCATCACCTTCAGCATCGGTGTACTTGTAAGTAGGACAAACAGCTACTACAGGAGCAGCCCATTTTGTCGAATTGAACTTATAAGCGAGACCAAGTAATGCAGCAGCATCAGCATTGTTCTCCTTAGCATTGTGGCTGTCGAAATGTTCCATAACATAATCACAACGAAGGTCAAGAAGAAGATCGAGGTGCTTATTGAGACGGAAGCTATTGAGTAAGCCTACACCAGCTGAGAAGTTGTGAGATTTACCAAACTTATAATCTGAATTCAACTTAAATCCACCATAATTATATTCAGGATTTCTCTGATAAACATAATGAACACCAGTTCCTAAATAAAGAGCCATATTATAGAAGCGATCAGCCCTATAGCCACAAAGCCAATTGGTAAGATTGAACATTACATCCATTCTACCACCAACTTGCCAAGCCCTCTGATTGTAATAATCTCCATCCATCGATTCTCTTAGACCAAGAGGAACATTATAAATGTTAGCAGGAGCTATAGCACCTCTAAACTGATAGACATCAGCGCCAATACGAACGCCAATAAGCGGAGTGAACCACTTACCGATGAACAGATTAGCAGCAGGGCCTATACGTTTGCCAAAGTCCTTCTGAGTGTCATCTTTCGACATAAGGACATTGGCACCAGCCTCAAGGGAGATGAACCAATTGTCCTGCATGCGATTGAACAGATAACCCTGAGCAGGATCTTCAACATACTTCGTCTCCTGAGCCTTCATAACTGAAGGAGCCAAGAACAAAGCAGAAAGAAGGACTGCAAAATAAATCTTTTTCATAGATTTGATTTGATTTAATTAATCAATAATTATTTGTCCTTTACCATAACTGTAACGGCACGGTCCTTAGCAGCATTTGCTTTGCCACTGTCGGTAAGGTTTCCGTCGTTTGTAGTAGTCTCAAGGATACCGGCAGGAACACCTTGTTTAACAAGATAGTTCTTAACTGTAGCTACACGTGCCTTGCGGAGCGCTTTGTTAACAGCATCTGTTCCGGTGTAATTGTCAGCCCAACCAGTAAGAACGTAGTTCTGATGTTCTTTCTTCATTACATCAGCAATTCCGTTAGCAACCTTAACCTGGCTCTTTGTGAGTTTGGAAACGTTGATTGGGAAGTAGATGTTGGCAAGTTGAGTTGTCGGAGCAGCTTTTTCAGCAACCGGTTGTGGACGGTTCAAGCAGTCCTTAAGTTGTTGCTCAAGGTCAGAAATCTTAGCATTTGCATCCTGCAATTGAGCAGCAAGTGCATCACCTTCAGCATCTGTGTATTTGTATTTCGGGCAAACCGGAACAACAGGAGCACCCCAACCAACTTTGTTGAACTTGTAAGAGAGACCAAGAAGAACGGCTGCATCGCAGTTACGCTCTTTTCCGTGACCGTCAAAATGCTCTTGAACATCTTCTGCACGAAGGTCAAGAAGAAGATCAACATGCTTTGAAAGTGCGAATGTGTTCAACAAACCACCACCAAGTGCGAGGTTGTGAGAAGCTCCAAATTTATAGTCACCAGTTGTAGTAACAGTACCACGAGTTACTGTGTAAGGCTTTTGATATACCCAATGCTCTGAACCACCCATGTAGAATATTGCATTGTAGAAACGGCCTGGACGATAACCACAGATCCAGTTAGTCAAGTTGAACAGAACGTCAGCTTTAGGACCAAATTGGATGAATTTCTGCTTGTAATAAGTCATGTTACCATCTTTGTGAGTGTCCATACGAGCACCAATTACATCGCCATCGTAATTAGCCATATCAAAAACGCCTTTAGCCTGATAGCCATCAACGCCGATACGAACACCTAACAGTGGTGAGAACCATTTACCAAATGACAAGTTGATCACTGGTGCGATACGGTCACCAAAGCCAAGATGAGAGTCATCGCGCGACATAAGCACGTTGGCACCACCTTCAAGAGAAATGAACCAGTTGTCCTGCATCCTGTTAAATAAATAACCCTGAGCAGGATCCTCTACATACTTAACTTCTTGCGCCTTCATTAAAGATGGAGCAAGGAAGAGTGCACTCAGTACAAGTGCTAAATAGATCTTTTTCATAGATTCACGTTTAATTTTCAGTTAATAATATAGTTAAAAAATATACTTCACTTAAATTTTACCGCAAAGATAAATAATTTTTCTAATCAATTATCATAATTTCACTGAAAAAATCATTTTTTAGCGTGATTTTTTCAACTTTACGAAGTTTCTTATTTGATTTGCCACATTTTCAGGAGTAAAACCAAATTTTTCGTCAAGGATATCATACGGAGCTGAAGCTCCAAAATGATTAAGACCAAACACCGTCCCTTTGACACCCACAACTTGCAGTAATGCTGAAGGCAATCCTGCAGTAAGGCCAAAGACTGGTATATCAACAGGCAGAACCGAATTCCGATAATTCTCAGATTGATTCAGAAACAATCCCACAGACGGAATCGATACTATACGGCAAGCAATTCCATCCTTTTTAAGTATTTCGGAAGCTGCACATAGAGTGGACACTTCCGAGCCATTTCCAACAAGAGTAACAGCAGCATCCTTAACCTCCTCAACCGTATACGCTCCATTGCGCATCTTTGTCGCATCCGCGAATCGGTTACCTGAAGCAGTTGGTAGGTCATTTATCGACTGACGCGAAAGTATAAGTGCTGTAGGTGACTTTTTGTTTTCCATTGCCATCTGCCAAGCCACATTAGTTTCCGCGCTGTCAGCAGGACGAAGCACAAGCAGACTATTATTGCCGGCATCGTTCTTCACCTGTTCAAGAAGGCGTATTTGCGCCTCGTGTTCTATCGGCTGATGAGTAGGACCATCTTCCCCTACCCTGAATGCATCGTGAGTCCATACGAACTTCACTGGCAACTGCATAAGGGCCGACAATCGTATGGCAGGCTTCATGTAGTCAGAGAACACGAAGAATGTGCCGCAAGCAGCAAACATGCCGCCATGAAGCACTATGCCATTCATTATAGCAGTCATCGTCAGTTCCGAGACACCGGCATGCAGGAATGCGCCATTAAAATCATGAGGTTTTACAGCGCCAGTTTTTTTTAAGAATGCATCTGTCTTGTCGCTGTTTGCAAGGTCAGCCGAAGCCACAATCATATTACCTACTTTCTCACCAAGCACTGAAAGCACATTAGCAGAAGAGGCACGCGTAGCGATGTTCGGCTTATGCGCAATTGCTGAATAGTCAATATCCGGCAACTTGCCATCAATATAGCTTTGCAAAAGTGATGCCTTTTCAGGATTTTGGCGTTCCCATGCGGCAAATTCGGCCTTTCGTTGGGCTGCTAAAGTCGAAAGGCGTTTACGCCGATGAGCATAAAGTTCCGCCACTTCAGGGAATATTGCCCATGGATTTTCAGTACTGCCACCAAGATGCGCCACCGTTTTATCATACGAAGCGCCTGATTTGCTTATTGGCTGCCCATGAGTGCTGCACTGGCCCTCGAAATTTTCTCCTTCAGCCGTCACACATCCATGTCCCATTACCGTATGGCCGATAATCAGCGTTGGCCGCTCTTTCTCTGCAATAGCTACTTCAAGTGCATTGGATATTTCTGATGGATTCGACCCGTCTATTTCAAGCACGTTCCAGTTCCAAGCGCGGTATTTTGCGGCAGTATCTTCCATCGTGACAGCATCAACATCAGTTGACAGCTGCACCCGATTACTGTCGTAGAACATTATCAGATTGCTCAGCCCAAGGAATCCTGCAATTCGGCCTGCTCCTTGCGAAATTTCCTCTTGAATTCCACCGTCGGAAATGAAAGCATAGGTTTTATGAGCCAGAATTTCACCAAAACGTGCCGCAAGAAAACGTTCAGCTATAGCACATCCCACTGCCATAACATGCCCTTGACCTAAAGGTCCTGAAGTGTTTTCAATGCCACGGTCAACATTCAGTTCAGGATGTCCGGGAGTCACACTGCCCCACTGCCTGAATTGCTGAAGTTCTTCAATTGTGAATTTGCCGGTCAAGGCAAGGACGCTGTAAAGCATCGGCGACATGTGACCTGGGTCAAGAAAGAAACGGTCGCGCAAAAACCAATGCGGGTCGTCAGGATCGTAAACTATGTATTTTGAATAAAGCACATTAATGAAATCCGCACCACCCATGGCTCCACCCGGGTGACCCGATTTGGCTTTTTCAACCATGGTCATCGCAAGGATACGTATATTATCAGCCGCACGGTCCAAAATGTTTTCCTTCATAATTTCTTATTGTTTTAATACTGTAATTTTTGCATGACTTACCATTTACGAAGATACGACAAAACTTTTGTTCATGCAACTATAAGACAAAAAAATTGCATTGCGAACCTCCATTTCAAAGTTTTCCAAGCAGAAGCCGACATAAAAGCCGCCTCCACCCTATTCCATCAAATTCTTGACTCTGCTTCCATAAAGGGCATAGAACAGTATGTAGCCAAGGAGGGCAAAAATAAGCCAAAAACTTGATATATACGAGAATTGCTCGGCTATAGTACTTTGCATTAATGGAATTATTCCGCCACCGCACACCATCACCATAAATATTCCAGAACTAATGCGGACATATTTTCCGAGTCCAGCCACTGAAAGATTAAATATCGTGCCCCACATCACTGAGGTGAACAATCCGCACAGCACAAGAAGAAGAATTGACACTGGCACAACTTGCTTAACAAAAGTGATAGCACCGAAATTCTCCAGCAAAGGCATATCAACCTGCATCGATTGAGGGAGCAGAATTGCAGTGGCGACAAAAGCCATCGCCATAATGCTCACAAAAATCAGCATTGCACGGCTCGAGACTTTTGCCCCGATTGCTCCTCCGCATAAGCGACCAACAAACATCATAAGCCAATATGTACCTGTAAGCGTACCAGCCACCGACTCGCTTATCGAAAGACCCTCGGTCATATACTGGAAAAGCACATACGAAATTCCCACTTCAATTCCTACATAGATGAATATAGCAAGAATTCCAAGCGTGAAATTCCTGTTTCGGAACACCAGCATCACATCAATGCTATCTTCTTTGTCGCCTAAATCCTCATCTTCAGGAAGCCGTGAAAACAGAAGAATCAGGAAAGCGACGGCAAATATCACCATCACAAGGAAGAATATCTGATTGGCATCAGCAATGCTGCTGGCACTCGCGCCGCCCATCAAATAACCAACAACGACAGGTGTCAAAGTTGCGCTCAATGAATTGCATGCTCCACCCAACTGGACAAGCTGGTTGCCTTGATTCTGGTTCTTTCCAAGTCCGTTGAGCATCGGATTCACAACGGCATTAAGCATACACATGGAAAAACCGGCCACAAAAGCACCTATTAAATAAAGGAATACGCTTTGTGACGCAATATTACCAGACAAGAACGTTATAAGAACGCCAAAAAAGCCCACCGTAACTGCTACCAAAGCAGTAATGCGATAGCCATGCCGCTGCAATATAACGCCTGCAGGATAACCCATCACGGCATATCCAATGAAATTTGCGAACATGCCAAGTTGCGACATCAGCGTATCGCCGTTTGAAAGATTCTTTATCACTCGTCCTAACGGGGTCTGATAAGCCGTGACGAATGCTATCATAAAAAATAAAGCAAACATCAAAATTATCGCCAAGACTCTGCTTGGCCGCTTATCGGCAATATTCTTCGTTTCAATCATGGTCGTGTTCGAAAAGTCTATTTATTCATTCAACAAATATTTTCACGGTGATTGATAAAAATCACAAAAAACAATCTTTCTATATTGAAAAAATCTTAGAAAAAATTTAGCAAGTCCGGCTAACTAAACATAGCCGAACTTGCAAAAATTAATTTCTATATTATTCAGCCTCCGGCTCCTTAGCCTTCGACTTGGAGCAGAGAGCATAAATCATAATGTAAACCACTGAAACAACAAGTACCCAGTAGCCTAACAAGTAGGATGACACTGCATCAGCAACTGCACCCTGAAGCAACGGAAGAATACCACCGCCACAAACCATCACCATAAAGATGCCGGATGCCACAGCCGTGTATTTACCCATTCCTTCTGTCGCAATATTGAATATTCCGCCCCACATTACCGATGTGCAAAGTCCGCAAAGTACGAAGAACACAGCATTCAATGGAACTTGAGTGCCGAATATCGACAGCATTGTATTTGGCAAATATATTCCACAAAGCAATAGAACAGTGCAAACAGCTGTAACTGTCACAAGCATTGACTTTGGAGTAACAAATGAGCCAACTGAACCGCCAATGATACGGCCAAAGAACATGCAAAGCCAATAAGCGCCTACAATTGTTCCTGCTATGGCAGGCGACATCTTCAGACCCTCAACTATAGCGCCGTTAACGACTAACGGTTTCGTCAGATATAGGTTCAAGAAATTGGCAACGCCGACTTCAACGCCAACATAAACGAAAATTGCTATGATGCCGAACACAAAGTTAGGGAAATGGAATGCTCCGCTCATCTTCACCTTTTCCTGTTCACCGCTTTCTGCGATTTCATCAAGGATAGGTTCAGGAAGTTTTGATAAGAACAATACGATAAAGGCGATTATGAAAATTGCCAATGCCACGTATAAAGCGGCGCGGGCATCAACCAGCGATGCCTTCTCTACCTGGCCACCGATAAGGTATCCTACGAGAATAGGAGCTATGGTAGCACCAACAGAGTTGCAGGAACCGCCAAACTGAAGCAGCATATTGCCACGTTTGCCGCCACCACCAAGGGTGTTAAGCATAGGATTAACCACCGTGTTAAGAGTACACATCGAGAAACCGGCTACAAATGCGCCAATTATATACAATGTGTAAATCATTGTTGTGTCGGTTGGGTCAGGAAGTGTAGCGAAGAACATCAATGCTACACCTACAATACCGAATACGACAGCAGTTAAAGAAGCCACCTTATAGCCTTTTTTCTGAAGGATTAGCCCTGCAGGCACTCCCATAAACGCATAAGCGATAAAGTTGGCGAAGTTACCCAACTGCGATTGAAAATTGCTCAAGTTAAATTGATTCTTTACAATCACACCCATTGGATTTTGGAATCCAGTGACGAACGCAATCATGAAAAACAGCGCAAACATAATGATGATTGGCAGTACATGACTCGACTTTTGATTTTGATTAATTTCCATTTGTCTTAAAGGTAATACTTAATATAATTAATTGATTTATGTTCGATATTATTTCAAAATGACCCAAAAATCGCGAGTAAAATTACACATTTTTCTTTAATCTACGAGTTTTTTAGGTAAAGAATCAAAGAAAAATGCGTTTTTACGCATCTTTTAGTCACAATTTAGACTCAATATTCCCTTGGCCCGAACACCGAAGTGCCAATTCGCACCATCGTCGAACCCTCTTCTATAGCAATATGATAATCTCCGCTCATGCCCATGCTGACCTCACTGAAATATTCGGCTGAGGCAAAATGTTCCGTTTTTAGTTTGTCGAAAACCTGCCTAATTTCGTTGAATTCCTTTCGGACTTCTCCCTCATCATCTGTATTCGTCGCCATGCCCATCACGCCGCACACTCTCACATTCTTCATGCTTTCAATCGCGCCGGATTTGGCAAGTTCTACGCAATCCTCGCAGCTAAGCCCGAATTTAGTCTCCTCTTTCGCCACATGCAGCTGAAGCAGCACATCCACTATGCGACCGGCCTTTGCAGCCTCCTTGTTGACGCACTGAAGCAGTTTCAGGCTGTCAATGCTGTGGATTAGCTTAACATAAGGAATCAGCGCCTTAACCTTATTGCTTTGCAGATGGCCAATGAAATGCCATTCCACGTCATCAGGCATTTGCGGAGCCTTAGCCACAAGTTCCTGCACATGATTCTCGCCAAAAATTCGCTGTCCGGCCTCATAAGCCTCTTTCAGCTTCTCTATGGGATGAAACTTCGACACTGCCACAAGGCGTACACCTTGCGGCAGCTCGTCGTCAATTTTCTTTATGTTTTCAGCTATGCAGCTCATTAATCCTCAGCCTTCTTCTCAGTTGCAGCAGGAGCTTTGTCCTCAAGGTTAACCTTGAAAACGTCCATAATTGGAGTCTCAACAATAGATGCAATCTCAAAATCAGCCATTGTCCCCTTCATTCCCTCCATGAAATTGTCATAAGATTTCTGGAAGTCCGAAGCCTGAACAAGCATATAGTTAGCCGTGCGTTTTTCCACCGCCGTCTTTTCATCAATCGTGATGAAATTCACCTTAACCTTATACCAGCGGTCACCCGTCTCGTCGTAGAAAATCTCGCAGATGTTCGTACGTTTCACTGCCGACACCGTAAACTCGCCAGATATAAAAGGGGTAATTTCCTCAGTTATCCGGGCCTCAGCCTCAGTGAATGATAGTGCGTCAACCATATAAGGTTCCGTCACAGTCTTCTGTATGCCAGTCTCCAGCATCTTGTCGTACCGAACTTTGCATTCAAACCAATTCGACATATTTCTTTAATTCTTTTTTAGTTATTATTCAAGTTAATTCTCTGCAAAGTTACAGAAATTTCCTCTACAAATGCCGATACATCCAAAAATTTTTATTCCAGTATTTTCAACTAACATCCGAGAATCTCGACAAAAGGTATCTATTAGAGACCAAACAGATAATCGCTCTTTTATCATATCTATCTCCTTGGCCTTGTTCCATGCTTTCCAATTTCAAGGTCATTTACACCTTGGCCACATGCTTCTACATTTGCATCTTCCCATTGTGAACGGTTTATAACATAACCATGTCGGGAAGCCTCTCTCCTCACATGTTCCATCTCTTTTTTTATTCTTCTCATATTTTGCTTGTCATTTACGTATGTTGCTCCGTTTGATGAATGCATACTTCCGTTATACTGTCTTTCCATCGCATCAACCCATCTATCGTATTGCTGCTGGTATTCCTCTCTGCTTAATCCATTTTTAGAAGACGACATATATGAATTGTCTCCTGAATAGCCATCATCTGAATATGTGCTTCCTCCATCCACCGTGTTTCCTCCCGCTATGGTAGCTGCTGTTGTTGCCACAGCCGATGCCACTTGAAGTATCGCCAGCACATTGTCCAGTCTTCGTGAATTACGTATTCCTTTCAAATCTTTCATCTCTTGCGTTATCTCTTTATTTGAAGGTTCCAATTCATGGGCTATACTTAAATCTTTTATTCCCTGACCTATTAAATCCATCTCTTTTCTGCATAATCCACGTTGGCGATGTATCTCTGCTATATCGGGTCGCGCATAAGTTAAACAAGTTAAGTCTGCTTGTTTGTCTTGATTATTGGCATTTGCCACCATTGCACGAGTTAACGATAACGCATCCTCAGTTGGCATCAGTCCATCTTTATCTATCTGAAACAGCATTCCCAATAACATCGCATTCGACACTCCTTTATCGTATTTAAAAATTGATTCGTACGTTGGTGGAATTATCATATATCCATTGGCGTCAGTTAATCCGTACAAATCATAACTCTTACCAAATAATTTATATCCACCTCCCATAACGAATAGATTTGCCTTTGGTTGATATTCAATAGCTGCATATATGCAAGGAATTATCGTACGTCCGTATAAATCAACAATGCCCTTGTGCCAATCTTTATCAACCTCATAAAAGCCATCACCTATACTTAATATTTTACTGTACATCGGCTTTACTATCCACATAGTATCACCAGGTAATTTCATTCCATAATGAGCAGTATCTTTTGCAAAAATTATTGGCTTAATCTTTGGTAATTCATACTTATACGCTGTATCTGACAAATGTTGACCGACTTCTTCAGCCACACTATAAATTCCATCCTGAATTTTCTTATATTTACCAGCTTGGAAATTACTTTTCACAAGTTTTGTAGCAGCACGATACAGTTTATTTTGAATAGGCACAAATTTCATAAGTTCTTCCTTCAAGAATTTGCATGGCACCACTGTATCGCCAGTTAAGTCGATAGCTCCATATCTCTTATTCATTACTACAGTAGCTAAAAGGTTATCATCAAAATTCTCCGCATAATCATATATGGCAGGAATCACTACTTCGCCTTTTTTGTTTATATATCCATATTTTCCATTTACATTAACTGCTGACAAGCCAAATTTGAATCCATTCAATTTCTTCGATGGCAGGTATTTTGGAGGTATTACCATCCTATTAAATTGGTCAATAAACCCCACATGTCCATTAAAAAAGACCGCCGCTAAATCTTCACAAAACTCATCGGAAACATCATCATATATTGCAGGCACACGCCAATTATCACTAAAACCTGAATTCATCTCCACATTATCACCTTGCATCGACGATAATGCCCACCAGCCAGTTTTCTTCCCTTCATTCACAAAGCCATACAATCCAGTAGTTTTATACTTGGTACGTTTTAGATTTGATTTACTTCCATTTGCATACGCTGAAACTAATATTGAAATCAACATCACCATAAATATATTTCGACATATATTTATTGGAAATATTCTACTCTTACAAAGTTTTATCTTTTCCATTTTTATGTGTTTTATCTGATTAGCTAATTTTCTTAATACAGATTCTTGGCACAAAAATACAAATTTTAAACATAAATTTATTATTTTCAATGAAATTTCTATAAATTATTCTGAATTGTAAAAATTAATTATACATCATCTTAATGATAATTATCACACTAAAGCTATTACACAATTAGGTTTCCATCTATTTTCCTCCCCATTTCAAAAAAATTAATCAAAATATTTGCCAGTTTCGCTTCGAGTAACTACATTTGAAGACTTTTCATAAATTTTATGGAAAAAGCTATTGAGAATAAGGACAAGCGCATGAATTTGTTTCGCAGAATCGTTGACCTCTACGTCGACGGCTTCCGCAACATGACCATCGGCAAAACGCTCTGGATTTTGATTTTAATAAAGCTTTTCATCATTTTTGTGGTTCTTAAAGTGCTCTTTTTCCCGAATTTTCTGAAGTCGAATTTCAATAACGATGCCGACCGTGCGCAGCACGTACGCAACGAATTGATGCACGACAAATAACGACACATTATTATAATATGTATTCAATCAAATCATTTAATAACTTAATAATCTCTTTTTCAGCATGAACGACTTAATGAGTTTAGTCGATTGGTCGCGGGCGCAATTCGCCCTTACAGCCATTTACCACTGGCTGTTCGTACCGTTGACATTGGGATTGGCCGTAATCGTAGGGATTATGGAGACAATCTACTATAAGACGCGTGATGCTAAATGGCTTGGCACCACGAAGTTTTGGATGACGCTTTTCGGCATCAACTTCGCCATCGGCGTTGCCACCGGCATCATCCTCGAGTTCGAATTTGGCACCAACTGGTCCAACTACAGTTGGTTCGTAGGTGACATTTTCGGCGCTCCTCTCGCTGTGGAAGGCATCATCGCCTTCTTCATGGAATCCACTTTCATTGCCGTGATGTTCTTCGGTTGGAAGAAGGTAGGTCCAGGTTTCCATCTCGCTTCAACTTGGCTTACTGGCCTTGGAGCCACAATTTCAGCTTTCTGGATACTCGTTGCCAATTCTTGGATGCAATATCCTGTCGGCATGAAGTTCGACCCTGAGCAGATGCGCAACGTGATGGAGAGTTTCAGCGCAGTCGCACTGTCGCCTGTAGCGCTCAACAAATTCTTCCACACCGTCCTAAGCGGTTGGACGTTAGGTGCTGTATTCGTCATCGGCGTCAGCGCATGGTTCCTGCTTAAGAAGCGCAACAATGAAATGGCCATCCGAAGCATTAAGATTGCCAGTTGGGTTGGTCTTGCAGGCATTGTCCTGACAATCTTCACCGGCGACGGTTCCGCAAAGGTGGTCAGCCGCGTGCAGCCTATGAAACTTGCTGCAATGGAAGGTCTCTACCATGGTCAATGCGGCCAAAGCATAACCGCTTTCGGCATTTTGAATCCAAACAAATGCTGCACCAACAATGAAAATGAATATTTGCTCAACATTTCCATGCCGAAAGGTCTGTCCTTCCTTGCCACTGGCGATCCAAACGCCTTTGTGCCTGGCATCAACGACCTTATCGACGGTATTGAGATAACCCAAAATGGCGACACAGTCCACAATGTCTCCTATGCCGACCGCATCGCCCTCGGCAAGCAGGCTCACGAAGCGCTTAAAGCTTTCGACACCGCAAAGAAGAAAGGCGACAAAGCTGCAATGGACATTGCGCGCGCTGCCATCGAGAAAAATTTCCAATATTTCGGTTATGGCTATCTCGACAGCCCGTCCGAAGCAGTGCCTAACGTGCCTATGACTTTCTACGCTTTCCGCGTAATGGTCACTCTCGGAGGCTATTTCCTGCTGTTCTTTGTCGTGGTACTGTTCTTGGTTTATAAAAAGAAGTCTATACTCGCCGACAACAAATGGCTGCAATGGATTGCTATTCTCTCCATTCCCGCCGTATGGATTTGCAGCGAAGCCGGTTGGATTACTGCCGAGCTTGGCCGTCAGCCATGGGCCATTGAAGGACTTATGCCTAACAAGGCCGCTATTTCCGACATTCCTTCATCGTCGGTGGTACTCACATTCTTCATCTTCGCGGTAATTTTCACCGCTCTGCTCATTGCTGAACTCAGCATCATGTTCAAGCAGATTTCAAAACGGTCGAAAGAAAATATTGATAACGCTAAAATTTAATTGCCATGACCTACGAATTTTTGCAACAATATTGGTGGCTGCTCATCTCAATCTTGGGCGCACTGTTGGTGTTCCTGCTCTTTGTGCAGGGAGGTCAAACTCTTTTGTTTGAGGCTGGCGACGACATGCGTCGAACCATGATGGTCAATTCTCTTGGCCGCAAATGGGAGTTCACGTTCACAACTCTCGTCACTTTCGGTGGCGCGTTTTTCGCCTCTTTCCCGTTGTTCTATTCCACAAGTTTCGGCGGTGCTTACTGGCTATGGGTTCTTATCCTTTTGGGATTTGTCCTTCAGGCGGTCTCTTACGAATTCCGCAGCAAGCCTCGCAACATTTTCGGCACTCGCACCTACGACATTTTCCTGCTCCTTAATGGTGCTTTCGGATGTATTCTGCTTGGTGTTGCTGTTGCCACATTCTTCTTTGGCTCTGAATTCACAATTGAAAAGGCAAGTCTGGTCAATTCCAGTGCTCCGGTAATCTCCCAATGGGCACCTACACACGGGCTTGAAGCCATTTTCTGCTGGAAGAATCTTTGCCTCGGTTTTGTGGTGCTTTTCCTTGCACGAACTCTTGCAGCCATGTATTTCATGAACAATATCGATGATGAGTCCACTTTCGAGCGTTGCCGCAAGGCATTGCTTGTCAACGGCTTGATTTTTGTCGTATTGTTCCTCGTTTTCCTTGGCATAGTCCTCACTTCCGATGGCCTGCAGACCAATCCCGACGGCACTTTCACAAGTGTACCGTTCAAATTCTTCCACAACTATTTCACCATGTGGTGGGTATTGGTTATCCTGCTGCTTGGAGTGGTTCTTGTGCTCTATGCTTTTGCGCGTTCAGTTTGGAGTAAGCATTTCAAATATGGCATCTGGTATGCCGGTTTAGGCACTGTTTTGGTGGTTCTCACATTGTTCTGGGTTGTAGGTTACAACGCCACTCCCTACTATCCTTCGTTGCTCAATCCGGCAAGTTCACTCACCATCTACAACAGTTCATCAAGCTATTTCACGCTGTCGGTGATGAGTTGGGTATCACTCTTCATCCCGTTTGTCCTTGCCTATATAATATATGTATGGCGGGCTATGAACAGGAAGCCTATCACTCCAGAGGAAATGAGCGATGATTCTCACAAATATTAAGTCGCGCTTTTCTTGACAATCTCATTTTTGAGGGCTAATTTTGCACTTTGTTGCACTGTTAGCCCTCAATTCCTATTATGAGTGATTTTTTCAAGACCATAAAGAGTCCGTCGGAAGGATTATACAAAGAGAAGATGAGCCGTTTCATCTCCTTGGCTTTCCCCGCATCTTCAGCCGACGAAGCCAGAGGCCTTATCAAGAAAATCCAGAATGAATATCACGATGCGCGTCATGTTTGCTGGGCCTTTATGATTGGAACTGACCGTACCGAATTTTATAGCAGCGACAATGGCGAACCGAGTGGCACTGCCGGTAAGCCCATTCTCGGCCAAATCAATTCTTTTGGTTTGACCAACATTTTAATCATCGTTGTCCGTTACTTTGGCGGCATCAAACTCGGCACTCCCGGACTTATAGCAGCCTATCGTGCAGCAGCTTCGCAGGCTATCGGCAATGCCGAAATCATCGAATGTCATGAGCAGTCGAAACTGTCCTTCTCCTTTCCCTATCTTTCCGTCAACGATGTAATGAAAATCATAAAGTCCGATGGTGAAATCACCGTTTTGTCACAGAATTTCGACAATTCATGTTCCATCCGTCTTCAAATCCGTTCCGACATGGCCGATTCCCTCAAGCGCCGGTTAACTGAGATAGATGGCGTAACAATGCTTTAGCCGCTTTTCTCTTCACAGTATTTTCATTATTTCTTCCAGCGAGTCCACTGTCACATCTGCCACCGAATTTTCCGCATCGGTCTTTCTCCAATTGTAGAATATAGTGTGCCAGCCTGCATTATGCGCTCCAGCAATGTCGGTGTCGTATTCATCTCCAATCATCACCGATTTCGCGGCCTCAGCATCGCATTGTTCTAGTGCATAGTCAAATATTCCCCTGAGCGGTTTCGTTATTCCGCAGTCGTCTGAAAGTATCACTTTCCTAACGTATCCGTCAATGCCGCCCGATTGCAGTTTCTTCAATTGCACGCCTTTAAATCCATTGCTTAAAGCATTCACATCATAGCCGTTAGCCGTTAAATATTGAAGCAATTCTTTAGCTCCAGGCACTATTGCCGGCAATGTTGCCAAATAGCTCAGATATTCCTCGTTCATCTTTGCTGCCAATGCATTAAGATCCACGTCACAGCCAATTTTTTCAAGCACATATCTGAACCGTTCAGTCACCAGATAGTGCTGTTCAATTTTCCCGTAATGGTACAAATCCCACAGTTCATGGTTTTTCACCAAATATATTGCCTTGAATTTCTCATAATCCTCGCACCATTGGCTTATTCCATAAACTTCATACACATGTCGAAGCGATATCGGTGAATTTTTTGTGAACGCCCACAACGTGTCGTCAACGTCGAGAAATACTGTCTTTATATTCTGCATATCCTATAGTTTGTCTATCCTCCACCAACGGTAGTCAACTTCTGTGTCGTACGTGTCAAGTTGCTCCTTGTTCTTAATGAATTTCACCACCCAAATAGTCAACGGCAGCACCACTATTTCGTAAACAGTTTTCAGCACCGCCTGTGTCCAAATCAGTGTTATTATGGTCTTTGTGGGCAATATCCCGCCGAATGCTATCGGGAAAAATATAATTGAATCCACCGATTCGCCGAAGAATGTTGACAGCACAGCCCTTAGTGAGAAATATTTACCTTTGTTCATCACTTTCATCTTGCTCATCACCTGCGCATTCACCATCGAACCGCAGATGAAGGCTGTGAAACTGCCCAGCAATATTCTTGGTGTGTTTCTGAACACTATCTCAAATGCCGCCTGTCCATGCCATGTGGGGTCGGCTGGTAATGCTATGGCAAGCTGCAAGAACAGCACGACGAACAAGTTCATGATGAATCCAATCCATATCACGAACCGTGCCCGTTGAAATCCGTACACTTCTGTAATACAGTCGTTTATTATATACGACACAGGGAACACCGACAAGCCTGCCGTTGCCGTAAGCCACCCTATTTTCACCACCTTCACCTCCAGCAGGTTCGATAGCACAAGGAACACACTGAAGCAAATTGCAAGTATCAGGAATGGCACGGTAAATTTCTTTTTCATAAAGACTCTCTTTCAAAAAATCTTTACAAAAGTAATACTTTTTGGCGAGTTTAGCGATATGTCGCCCGTGCTGTGGGATTTATCCTTCAGCCTCCCCTATTTCAGCCTCCAGCCTTTCTTGTTAAGGAATGCCTTGCATTTCGGACAAAGTCCCGGCTCTTGTTTGAAGCGGTTGTGATGCTCCGCGTCGTGCATTATGCAGCTGCTTACTTTGCAGTGGTCAAGGCCAAAAGCATGTCCCAATTCATGCACGGTAAGTTTTTGCAGGTCGTTTTGGCTTCTCGGATGTATTCTGAACGGAGAAATCACACATATTCTGCCGCCCACAAGGCCCAATCCCAATATTCCGAAATCTGGCTGTCCGTTATAGGTAGTGCTGATGTCTCTCGAAGTGATTCCAATTGCTATGTCCGTCTTGGGGCATATTCCGGTCAATGTTTTCAGTAGCTTTTCGGCTCTGTATCTATGGTTGGGCACATAATATGCCGATTGAGGCAATGGTATTACTTTTTCAGCTACTACTTTGGGATATACGGTCTTCAGATATTTCACTATGTCGCTTTCCTCAGCGTCCATTCTTGTTCCGAACACGTACAAATGAATCGGCACAATTCCGTCTTTTTTGGTGGCATTTTCTTTTCTGTTTTTTGTCTGTTCAGCGCCACCATTGCATGCCGTGCCAACCGCCAGCATTGCAATCATCACGCAAATCACCATGTACAAGTAATTTTTCTTCATTTTATTCTTAAATTAATGTGTTTTTACTTCGCGGCAAAATTACACATATTTATTATATGTGTAGCTTTTGACCAAAAAAACTTTCGCAAAATTCGCAAAAAGAATTTTTCACAATGATTTTTGTTGTCACCAGCATCCTATTATATGAGTCTTATTCCAATTTTGTAAGCCAATCTGAATTTTTACGTCCATTTTTGAATTTTTCAGCATTTTTTTGGCTGAATTTATCATGCAATGCAATGCTTTTCAGCCCGTTTTTCCCCTTATTTCCATTGCCAAAGTAGAAATATCATAGAAAATCCACAAATATTGATAAAAAAAACATTTTTCTGCCCCGTAATTCAAAAAAAAGTACGATATTTGCACTTGCAAAAACGGAAATGGTTTTTCTTTCAATGGTTTAAAAAAACCTCTTTTGCTTGTTAATCTGTTTCCGCACTTAGCAATTAATAGATTATTATTACACAAAAAACAAATTTAAAAATACAATGACTAAAGCAGACATCGTAAACGAGATTTCGAAATCTACAGGTATTGACAAAGCATCTGTTCTTGAAACTGTAGAAAAGTTCATGGAAATTGTTAAGGACTCTCTCGCAAGTGACGAAAACGTCTATTTGAGAGGTTTTGGTAGCTTCATCGTTAAGACACGCTCCCAGAAGACTGCTCGCAACATCTCCAAGAACACTACTATTATCATTCCTGAGCACAAAATTCCGGCTTTCAAGCCAGCTAAAGTGTTCATGGACCAAGTGAAATAATTTAATTCCCCTCCTTTGGGGGAGTTGCAATATTTTTAATCATTAAAACTAAGTACATATTATGCCAAGCGGTAAGAAAAGAAAAGGCCACAAGATGGCTACGCACAAGCGCAAAAAGAGACTTAGAAAGAATAGACATAAGAAGAAGTAATATCTAACTTTCAATTAAGTCATACTTAGAACAAACATAATGAGATTGAGTATAGCGAGTATATTTATTCCATTGCGTTTGTTCTTTGTGCTTTTTTCGGCAGTGATGTGTAATCACAGGCCGTTAGTTTTTCAGAATCTTCTTTGCTTCTGTGTCGGAGTTCACCATAGCTCTTGATGACACAGATTATCTTTACATATTTTTACCTTCGCAATGAGAAGTGAATTAGTAGTCGACGTCAAGCAGAAGGACATTTCTATTGCCCTTCTTGAGGAGTCGCGTCTCGTCTCTCTCCAAAAGGAGTCCCGTGATGCCTCTTTCGCCGTCGGCAATTTATATATAGCAAAAGTCAAAAAACTCATGCCGGGGCTTAATGCAGCTTTCGTCAATGTCGGTTACGAAAAGGACGCTTTCCTGCATTATCTTGATTTAGGTTCTCAGTTCAACACTTATGCCCAGTTCATCAAG
Source organism: Muribaculaceae bacterium (assembly GCA_022484565.1). Taxonomy (GTDB): domain Bacteria; phylum Bacteroidota; class Bacteroidia; order Bacteroidales; family Muribaculaceae; genus JAKVKZ01. Next base: position 9,979 of record JAKVKZ010000037.1, on the reverse strand, counting down.
TCGATGCTTGATGACCAAAAGCATATCCCTAACATTTCTAAATTCAAGCCTTTACCCGACATCGACAAGCATGGCACCATCACTGATGTTCTGCACGATGCTCAGGAGGTTATTGTCCAAATCGCAAAAGAACCAATTTCCACCAAGGGGCCTCGCCTCACCACGGAAATATCTTTCACTGGACGTTTCCTCGTCCTTATTCCTTTCAGCGACAAAATTTCCATCTCGCAGAAAATTAAATCCACCGAGGAGAAATTTCGCCTGCGCCAACTTATCGAGAGCATTAAGCCACGAAATTTCGGCGTAATCATCCGCACCTCTGCCGAGGGCAAGCGCGTCGCCGAACTCAACACAGAATTGAAAACTCTGTTGAAATGCTGGGAAGACAGCGTAGAAAAAGCTCAGAAATCCAAAATTCCATCGCTTATCTACGAGGAGGAAAGCAGGGCCGTCAGCGTCATTCGCGACATTTTCAGCCCATCGTTCGAGAACATCTACGTCAACGACACGGAAGTTTTCAACCAGATTTCCAATTATGTCAGCATTATCGCTCCCGAACGTAAGGACATCGTCAAACTCTACTCCGACGAAATCCCTATTTTCGACCATTTCAACATCACCCGTCAGGTCAAATCTTCATTCGGTAAGACGGTTTCTTTCAAGTCGGGTGCCTACATCATCATTGAAAGCACCGAGGCGCTTCATGTTGTTGATGTCAATTCAGGCAACCGCTCTAAAAGTTCGTCCGACCAGGAAAGCAACGCGCTCGATGTGAATCTCCGCGCTGCCGATGAAATTGCGCGTCAGCTTCGCCTTCGCGACTTGGGCGGAATCATCGTCATCGACTTCATTGATATGGCTCAGGCTGAACACCGCCAAGCGCTGTTCGACCACATGCGCGAAGTCATGGCCAACGACCGCGCCCGCCACAACATCCTTCCGCTAAGCAAATTCGGATTGATGCAGATTACCCGCCAGCGTGTTCGCCCGGCTCTCGACATCGTTACTGCCGAAACTTGCCCGTCTTGCGGTGGCAAAGGTGAGGTGCAGCCTTCTCTGCTATTCACCGATAAGTTGAAGGACAAAATCGATTATCTTATCAATTCATTGAAAATCACCGATTTCTCCATGTATGTCCATCCTTTCGTCAATGCTTATCTAAAAAAAGGTATCATTTCCGAATATCATCGATGGCGACTGGAATTCGGATTCAAATTCAAGATTTTCCCTGATGAGTCGTTAGCTTACCTTGATTATAAGGTGTTCGACAAAGCACGAAAGGAAATCGACCTTAAAGAAGAGAAAGATACCAACAGCTCTTCAACTAAAAAAGAAACAAAATCTAAACGCGGAAAAACTGAAGAAGATTAACGGAAAGCGGCAACACTCCTTTGTTGCCGCTTTTTTGTTATATTTTCCCCTTTATTTTCAAAATATTTTTATATCCTCATTTATTTTCATATATTTGTCCCCAACCAAATAAATTCAACTATATAACTATTTATTACTATGCACAAAATTTCTTACATTTTCTTGGCCGACGGTTTTGAGGAAATTGAAGCCATCACCACTATCGACGTCTTGCGCCGCGCAGGTTTGCCCATCAAATCTGTTTCCATCACTCCTGACCTGAACGTCACTGGTGCTCACGGCGTTATGCTAAGTGCCGATGTGCTGTTCAGCAAAACTGATTTCACCAGTTCTGAATGGCTCATCCTTCCCGGTGGCATGCCTGGGGCTTCTAATCTTGCCGCTTTCAAGCCTCTATGCCAACTTTTGATTGACAAAAACAATAATAACGAAAAAATAGCTGCCATCTGTGCTTCTCCTGCCTTTGTCCTTGCCCCTAACGGCATCCTCGACGGACGTAATGCTATATGCTATCCTGGGTTTGAGCGCAACATGCACGGTGCTACCATCGGAGCTACACCTATAGTTCTCGACGACAATATCCTCACTGCTAATGGTCCGGCTTCCGCCACTCAATTCGGCCTTGCTATTGTTTCCTGCACTCTCGGAGAAGATGCGGCCCGCGACATTGCTGAAGGACTGCTCCTTTATCCTCAGCAGCACAAATTCTATTTCTAAGCAATCACACATCTCCATTCTTTTAAATATGCAGCCTTGCCGTCATCTTTATGATTGCAAGGCTTTTTTCTGCTTCTGTTTTTCCGCTTTTCTTGGTTATTTCGACAATTTCTGAAATATATTTGGGAATTTAAATAGTTCCTTGAAATGGTGTTGTGCTTACTTTATTAAAAATATTATCAAGTTGTCCCAACATAAAATATTTTCGTTGAAAAATTAGCTGAAAAAATCTTGGGACAAAGTGGCAAATATCAATTGTATCTATTTGTGCATCAAGTGTTAGCGTTGTCCCATTTTGTCCCACATAATTGTCCCAAGCAGTTGTCCCACTATTAAGGCATCAAATAGTGAAAAACTTTATGGGACAAGGTCAAAAATGTTATTATAATTACTTGATTGACAAGTAATAAACTTGTCCCAAACTGTCCCACCCATTGTCCCGCTTTTCAATAATTCTTGCAAAACTTTTCCATTGATAATCAGCCGTTTAAAAAATCTCAGAAATGCGAAAAATATGGTGAAAAACTTTGGGACAAACGTCAAAAATAGCTTTATAACTTCTTGTTGATTAGGCAGTAACAGAATTCCATTTTGTCCCACATTTTTCGCAAATTCCGGCTGAATGAAATGTTTAGTGATATTAATATCCGCATCTGTGGGACAAGATGACGAATTTAATGTTATCTTTGTGGACTAATGCTAAATCCATTAGCATTAACGAGTTGATTAAACGAACATTATTTTGCTATGAACGATGATATTTGTCAGGAAAAATTAGCCTTTAGGCACATTAAGCCCACGGCTATCCGCACTCTTGTCCTGAGGGCTATGCTGAAGGCGGGACAGGCTGTTTCGCTGCTCGACATTGAGAATCTTCTCGACAACACTGTCGATAAATCTTCCATTTCGCGCACCATTGGCCTTTTCCATTCCCATCAGCTCATTCATAGCATCGATGATGGCAGCGGTTCACTGAAATATGCCGTTTGCGACGACCTTTGTTCATGCTCTGTCTCCGACCTCCACACGCATTTCTATTGCGAGAGTTGCCACAGGACTTTCTGCTTCAAGGATGAGCATGTTCCAATAGTCAAAATCCCCGAAGGATTCACCTTGTGCAGCGTCAATTATGTTCTTAAAGGTCTCTGTGCCGACTGTGCCCGCAAAAAGTCAGAATAAGCTCGTTTCTCATTCCCGTCTTGCTTTTACGCTCGCTTTGCCGTATCTTTGCACTCACAATTTATGAGATTCCGTATTCACTATAACGCTTTTGGCACTCTGCTCCATTGCTCTGTTGTTTTGCTGCTCCTTTCTTTGATGGTGGCTTGCAGCAGCACGAGGCATGTACCTCAAGGGCAGCTGCTTGTCGATAAAGTGAAAATCAATGTCACTGATAGCCGCGACTTGCATCAGGCCGACCTTATAAATTATCTTCGGCAGGTGCCTAATCACAAAGTGCTGTGGGGCGTGAAACTTCAGCTTGCTTTCTACGACCTTTCCGGCAAGGATTCCTCAAATTGGTTCAACCGCTGGATTCAGCGTGTGGGCACGCCTCCTGTCATCTACGACCATTCGCTCACTCTTGCTTCTGAAAGTCAGCTCCGTACTGCTTTGGTCAACAAAGGCTACATGAATGCTCAGGTTTCTTACGACACTGTTCGCCACGATAGCAAGAAGAAAATCGACGTCGTCTATAATGTCACGCTCAACAAGCCACATTATGTTCGCTCAGTTTCTTACAATATCTCCAACGACACTCTGCGCAATCTGATTCTTGCCGATTCTTCCCAGTTTCTGATTAAGCCGGGTTCCATCTTCAACCGTAACGAACTTGAAAATGAGCGTCAGATGATTACAGCGCGGTTGCAGAATCAGGGTTACTTTGCTTTCAATAAGGAATATATCACCTTTACTGCCGACACTGCGGCTGAATCGAATGCGGTTGACCTCACTATGAATACCATGCCGCCATATCGCAGCGAAAAAATGAAGTATTACACCACGCATCGGCCGTTCTTTATCCGCAATGTCACTTTTATCACCAACTACGACCCTATCGCGCTGCATGATGAAAACACGTATTTTGCTCCCGACACGGTAAACTATAAAGGTTACAAAATCCTCTACGACCAGCATTATCTGCGTCCGAGTGTCCTCGATGAAAGTTGCTTTATTATTCCGGGTGAGCCTTACGATGCATCTTCGGTCACTAAAACGTATCAGGCGCTTGGTCGTCTTGGCATTTTGCGCTTCATCAATATCGACCTTCGTCCAGTTGGCGAAATCGACGGCAAAATTTGGATTGATGCATTCATCCTTTTATCGAAGGACAAGTCACAGAATGTTTCTCTTTCACTTGAAGGCACTAACTCCGAGGGCGATTTAGGTTTTGGCGTTGGTGTCGGCTATCAGCACCGGAATATCGGGCATGGTTCTGAATTGTTCAGTGCCAAGTACAAGACTTCTTACGAGAGTCTTTCAGGCGACGTGAGCGGGCTTATCAACAACAAGTACACTGAGAACACAGGCGAAATCGGTGTTACTTTCCCTGAATTTGTTGCTCCGTTCCTTCACAAGAGTTTCAAGCAGAAAGTTCTTGCCACTACTGAATTTTCCACATCTTTCAGCTATCAGGAACGCCCAGAGTACACGCGCGAAATCGCAGGCATCGGTTGGAAGTATCATTGGAGCGAACATAATAACAAGACTCGTCACACAATTGACTTGCTCGACATCAATTATGTGTATCTGCCGAAGAGCAAGGCTAATTTCCTTGATAGCATCACGAATCCGCTTTTGCGCTATAGTTATGAGAACCACTTTATTATGCGCATGGGTTATTCGTTCTATCACACTAATAAGAATACGGCTTCACCGCTTGTCAGCAAATACCAGACCGATATTTATGCGGTTCGTGCCGCTATTGAGACTGCCGGCAACTTGCTTTATGGCATTTCTAAGGCTCTTGGCCAGAACAAGAATGATGGCGCTTACGATTTGTTCGGAATCCGTTATTCGCAGTATGTCAAGCTCGATGCTGACTACTCCTTTACTCACGCCTTCAATTTGCGCAGTTCTCTTGCCTGTCATGTCGGTGCAGGTCTTGCCGTTCCTTATGGCAATTCCTCCATCATGCCTTTTGAAAAGCGTTTCTATGCAGGCGGTGCGAATAGTGTCCGTGGTTGGGGTGTCCGCACTCTCGGACCTGGCAGTTACGATGGCAGTAACTCCGTAAATAGTTTCATCAATCAGTGCGGCGACATTCGCCTCGATATGAGCGTTGAATATCGTGCCAAACTGTTCTGGGTTATAGAAATGGGTGCGTTTATCGATGCCGGCAACATCTGGACTATCCGCAATTATGAGAATCAGCCCGGTGGCGTGTTCAAGTTCGATAAGTTCTATGAGCAGATTGCCCTCGCCTATGGCTTGGGAATCCGTCTCAATTTCAATTATTTCCTGGTCCGCTTTGATCTTGGTATGAAGGCGTTCAACCCGGCAAGTAATCAGGTTCGCTGGCCGCTCACAAGCCCTAATTGGGACCGTGATGCCACGTTCCACTTCTCAGTCGGTTATCCGTTCTGATGCAATTTTGGTTTTATTGATTGTTTTATAATATATTAGGTTTATAATGAAAGAATTTGCTATCTTTGATTTGGACGGCACTTTGCTCAACACCATCGATGACCTTGGTCATGCGGCTAACTATGCCTTGCAGACTAATGGCTTCCCTACTCATGGCATCGCTGTGTATCCTTTTTTCGTCGGTAACGGGGTTCGCAAACTGATTGAGCGCACTCTACCTGAAGACAACCGCGACACCGAAACTGTTGAGCATCTGCTTAAGGATTTCAAGACTTACTATAACGAGCATAACACCGACTTCACTAAGCCTTATGCCGGAATCCCCGAACTCCTCCATTCTCTTACTGATAAGGGCGTTCGTCTTGCAGTCGCTTCCAATAAGTATCAGTTGGCTACCTCCAAAATCGTTTCGCACTTTTTCCCCGACATCGATTTTGTTGCTGTTGTCGGTCATAATGAAGGTTATCCCACCAAGCCTGACCCTTCCATAGTCTTTGAAATTTTAGGCAAGGCGCAGGTTGCTAAGGCCAAGACGGTGTATATCGGTGATTCCGGTATAGATATGGAGACTGCCCGACGCGCTTGCATAGATTCCATAGGTGTCACTTGGGGATTCCGCTCCGAAAAGGAACTTATCAAGAGTTATGCTGTCCGTATCGTTCACAGCCCATCGGAAATTCTCGATTTAATCGATAACGACCGTCTATAATCGCGCTGGTCCTTTGTCATTCCGAAAAAAAGCAGTACTTTTGCAGCGATTTTTCATAGCTCTCCCGCTAAGTACCGAATTGTGTCATTTTTATCTCTTTGTCTTTAATGAATTGGATTGAGAATCTTATTTTGAACAATGGCGACCAAGTTGCCAACTCTTTGCAGGCTAATATAGGTCATGCCATTTTCCTTTTTGCCTTTGTCATTGCCATCGGCGTGGCTTTAGGCAGAATTAAAATCTTCGGTGTCTCTCTTGGTGTCACTTTTGTCCTTTTCGTAGGCATTGTTGTTGGCCATTTCGGACTTTCCACCTCGCACGATGTGCTTAGTTTCACACGTGAGTTTGGACTTATCCTTTTCATCTTCTCCATTGGTATGCAGGTCGGGCCTGGCTTCTTCTCTTCATTCAAAAAAGGCGGGCTTATGCTCAATGGGCTTTCCACGCTCATCATAGTGCTTAATATTGTCGTTGCTCTCCTCATATATTATTTTTGTGGGAATGTCCGTATCACTGACCTTGTAGGTATTCTTTCCGGTGCTGTCACCAACACTCCGGGTCTTGGTGCTGCCCAGCAGACTCTCAACGAGGTCGGCGGCGTGAATCCTGCCACAATCAACGAGATTCATGGCATGTCTATGGGCTATGCAGCTGCCTATCCGCTTGGCGTGGTCGGCATCATTCTTGCCATGGTTATAATCAAGGCTATTTTCCGTGTGAAGCCTGATGAGGAGACTAAAAATCTTGAAAAGGACAATGAGGACAGCCAGCTGAAGCCTTATGTGGTAACATATCGGGTTTCTAACAAGTTCATGTTCAACATCAACATAAAGAAACTCCACGAGATAATTGATTGCAACTTCGTGATTTCCCGTGTCAAAAAGACTAATGGAGATTTCATCATCCCTAAGAATGACACTATTCTTGAGGAGAACGATTTGCTCCTGATTGTCATGTCGGTACAAGATGAGGAAAAGTTCGCTTTCTTTATCGGTCCTAAAGAGGAAATGGATTGGGACACTACTTCAGGTCCAGTAGTTTCACGCCGCATCTTGGTCACAAATAATGAATATTCCGGCCGCAAAATCGGTTCTTTACGCCTTCGCATGGGCTATAAACTTAATGCCACGCGTGTCAACCGTGCCGGTGTTGACCTTCTTGCAAAGCCGAATCTCGACTTGCAGATTGGCGACCGCATCACTGTCGTTGGAAATGAGGACGACATTAACCGTCTTGCTGAAAAACTTGGCAACTCATTGAAGCGTCTTAACCAGCCTAACATGTTCACCATGTTCATAGGCATATTCCTCGGAATCATAGTTGGTTCCATTCCTTTGTCATTCCCGGGAATGTCTGTCCCGATGAAACTTGGGCTTGCAGGTGGGCCTCTTGTTGTGGCAATTCTGTTAAGCCGTTATGGTTATAAAGTTCGTTTGGTCACTTACACCACTTCAGCTGCTAATTTGCTGATGCGCGAAATAGGCATCTGCCTTTTCCTCGCTTCCGTCGGCATTGCTGCCGGTGGCGACTTTGCTAAGACCGTATTCAATTCCACTGGTGCTTTGTGGGTTCTTTATGGTTTCCTTATTACGATAATTCCGCTCCTTGTTGTCGGCTTTATTGCCCGCGCAAAATGCAAGCTGAATTATTACTCTATTCTCGGCCTGATTTCAGGCAGCACCACCGACCCGCCTGCTTTAGCCTATGCTAACAAGACGGCTAACAACGATGCTCCAGCAGTGGCTTACTCCACTGTCTATCCGTTAACAATGTTTTTACGCGTGATAACGGCCCAGATTCTCATTCTCGCTTTGGCGTGATTGGGTTCTGACCCACGCATTCTCTAACTCTCCTCAATTGTGAAAAACTTTAGTATCGCTATTTTGTTTTGTGTACTCGCTGCTTCCACTGCTTTTGCCAAGGGCAGCAACGATGTTGTGAACGAGAAATGGCAACGCACTGTTCTTGCTGCCGTAGATTCTTTTCCGCAGGGTGGCGGTTATTATGTTGGCCGCAAAGCCACACCCGATTTTCCACGTACAGCTTGGCGTGGCCTTAACGATGCCTTCAAGATGAATCTTGTTGACCTTGCCCCTACATTCTATCCGCAAAAGGCACAGCCTTCTTTCTGTTCACTTGCCACTTATGCCGTGCTTATCAAGGCTCTTACGGTTTACGATGCCGACTCCCACAAAATCAGTCGTGAGGCATGGCTAAATATGTTTCCTTTTTGCGGAATTGTGTGCGACAGAAATCCCAATGGATTGAATCAAGCTGACGGCGAAGGTTTTTGGGGACGAGCAAATGCCAATGGTCCTGCTATTGGTGTTCTCGTCAACGAACTCAAGGCAGGCTTCAGTTTCACCGCTTTCCGCGGTGCCAAATCCAGCAAGAACAAGGAAACGCCCGATGAACGGTATATGTCCGATGATGAATGGCGTGCCGACCCAGTGTGGAATATGGCCCAGCCAGGCGATTTTATCAAGATTTTTTGGAACAATAACGATAATGGCAGCGACAATGGTGCTGTTATCGGCGTTGACGATGTTGCTGGCGATGATCAGGAAATCGGTCACAGCGTAATTTTCTTAGGCTACGATTCCAATGGCCATGTACGTTATTGGAGCAGCAATGGACCGGGGAAGAATCCAAAATCCATGGGCTATGGCATTGGCACTTGCGATAAGACGCATATTCAGCGTGTGGTATTCACCCGCATCACCCATCCCGAGAATTTCAACAGCGTAAAGTCAATGATGCCTGAAAATGTAAACAAATGGCTCCAGTCATTAGCTGGAAAGCATCATGGCACCACTGCTGAATTGAAGAAATACTGCGGCATAAAATAATATCCTTTATTTTTCTTCATTTTATACCCCGACGCATTGCAGCATTTATGATAGAATGAAAGATTTTTGCGCAATTTTCTGAATAATGTGCCGATTTTAGCATCAATAATGAATAAATTGTTATAAAATTGGCATTTTTTCTGAAAATTATTTGGATATTCTGATATTACCCTATATCTTTGCACTCAAATTAATAAAAGAACTAACAAAACGATGATTTCTGTCATTAATTCACTATCAATTCTACTATCGGCGCTACTAATTAATGTCGTGGATGTAGTCGTGTGGAGCGGTGACAGGAGGAATCGCAAGGAATAATAAAGTTGTTGCAATGACAACAATTATTAATAAAGAATTTTGAGAGCCTTTCCTCCACACACAATAGTAGAGGAAAGGTTTTCATTTTAAATGAACAAAAAATTATGAGCAAACCATTAAGAAGTGCAGTAACTATGGACGGTCGCCGTATGGCCGGTGCCCGCGCGCTCTGGCGTGCTTGCGGCATGAAGCCTGAGCAGATGGGTAAACCCGTTATCGCCATTGTCAACTCGTTCACGCAGTTTGTGCCTGGTCACACGCACTTGCATGAAATTGGTCAGGAAGTCAAGAAGGAGATTGAGAAACTCGGCTGCTATGCCGCAGAATTCAACACTATAGCTATCGACGATGGAATTGCCATGGGGCATAATGGTATGCTCTATTCTCTCCCATCCCGCGACCTTATTGCCGACAGCGTTGAATATATGGT
>JAKVKZ010000036.1 GCA_022484565.1 Muribaculaceae bacterium | reverse complement strand
AATACACAATTTGGGCGGAGAAAATACCTCGTTCGGCAACTCCCCCGGCACTTCGTGCCACCCCCTCTTTAGGCAAGACGAGCAAAGAGGAGGACCTATTTAGCTCATTTTTAATGAACTAAATAGAGGAAAATGCTTCGCATTTTATTGATAAAGCTGCCATGACGTGGGAGGGCGGATACATGGATCCGCCCCTACTTTGGGGACTATACAAATTCATTAAAATGCTTCGCATTTTTGAGGGGAGGTGATGCGTGTAAAAAAAGAGGAAGTGAACGGATGCTGGTACGGCACTATCCGCAATGAGAAACGGAGAACCAACAAGACGTTCACTTCAAAAAACAAATAAGTGACAATAATAAAAGGGTAAGTTATGTGTGTTTCATGATATAGCGTGATGGTGATTTTCAGAGGCAATTTTTAGCGCAATCTTTGGAAGGTCGGAATTGCCGGTCTGACTTGTGGAAACATATTTCATGTTTGATATTTTCAGAGTGCCATTATTGCTGATGATGTCGAAGTGATAAGCCCCACGGAGATTCCAACAGCTATTCATTGGGTTATGGATGGAGAATGATGCGGAACTTTCGCAGATGACGTGGGCTTTGTCGCCATCGGCCTGAATGACCATGCGCTCTAAATTGTGACGGCATGAATCGAATCCTGTTAGGAATGATTGTCCTAAAGAAGCCATGTCGGTCTTGGTGCTTACCGGCACTGGAATGTCGGCAAGGGAACGATAATCGATGCTGGAGGATGGTGTGAAATAACCGGGCAGAGAATTCCAGTCCTTTTTGTCGATGGCAGAAAAGAGACTTTTCACGAAATTGCAGATGGAGAAGATTTTCATAAAAGTCCAAATTTAGATTAATAGGCCTTGACTGGAGATATTGCAGGATGTGAGGGATTGGTTGTACATGCAATTTGAAGAATAAAAAAATTATTTTTCGAGAGCAAGTGTGGCCTTATCGATGTCGGCAGTGAGCTTGACAGCGAAATCCTTTCCGAGAACCTTGCAATAGCGTTCGAAAAGATTAGAGAGTGCCTTTCGTGCCTCTTCACCTTTTTCCAAACCGGTTTGGGAAGGGAAAATCAAAGAGCTTCTGCCTTTGGTGATACGCTCGATGAGACCTTTCTGCTGGAGCTTATCAAGGAAACGGGTGATAGTGGAAGGCTTGAGATTGAGGGCGTCGGCCAGTTCATTCTGCGAGAGTCCCGGCTTTTCACAAAGCAGCGACAGGAGATGCGCATAAGAAGGGTCAATTCCAACGGTGGAAAATTCCTCCTTTGCCATCTCAGTGATAGTCCGAGACAGGGAGTTTGCCGTGAAATAGAGGCAACAGTTGAGATATGAATGACAAGACTGACTCATACAAAATGATTATGTGCGCAAAAATAAATTTTATATTTGTACATACAAATCAAAATTGAACAATTAACATAATATTAACACAATGGGCGCATCAAGAATAAAATTGCGGAAAAAAAACGACCAAGTTTTTGACAAGTGAGAATACAATACTATTTTTGTAATTGGAATTTGAGATTTATCCCATATTGCCAAATAGGAAATGAAGAAATTATTATCAATGCTGCTGCTTGCCATATTCGCAATGGGAGCGGCAGGCGAGAACAGACTGAAAGAGGCGAACGCCAAGATTTCGGAGGGAAAGCTATTGGAATACGATAATTTTCCGACTAAAATGATTACTCCGAGAAACGTGTACGTGTGGACCCCAAGTGATTACACGGAGGGGAAGCGCTATGACGTGGTGTACATGCACGACGGTCAGATGCTATTCGACAGCACCACCACATGGAACCACCAGGAATGGAAGGCTGACGAGAATGTGGGACGGATGCTGAAAGATGGAAAGATAAACGACTGCATAATAGTGGGAATATGGAATATACCCGAAAACAGATTCTATGACTATTTTCCGCAAAAGACTTTGAGATACATGCAGACGGAAGTGATGGAGAAGGCCGGCAAGGGCTTTGACCTGAAAAGATTCGATGCGGACAATTACTTGAAGTTTATTGTGACAGAGCTGAAGCCCTACATCGACGGCCATTTCCGGACAAATGCGGGAAAGGAGCATACATTCCTGATGGGGTCGAGCATGGGCGGACTGATATCGCTTTACGGACTTTGCGAATATCCTGAAACTTTCGGCGGGGCGGCGTGCATGTCGATGCACAGCGTGATGATTTCACCTGAAGCGAGCAATGCGGAAAACGCAGAGGCGACTTGCGCAGGATTCTGCAAATATCTGAAGGAAAATCTGCCCAAGGCGAACAGCGCAAAGATATACATTGACTTCGGGAGCAAGACGCTTGACGCATTCTATGTGAAAAGTCAAGGACAAATTGACGATGTGCTTCGCGAAGCAGGGTGGACACGTCCATACTGGACTACAAATTATTATCCCGGGATGGCCCATTCGGAAAAAGACTGGGCAGAGAGGCTGCCTATACCATTCCAATTCCTGATTGGAAAATAGGCAACAAGTAAAGGAGAGTGAACAGAAAATAAGCCATAAAATGCAAAGAGGCCCAATAGAGGAAATAGAGAAAGAAGAAACGGAACTGACGGCGGAGATAAAAGCGCTGGAGGCTGAATGCCACGTGGACCGACTGCGAAGCAGCCAAGGAGCGTTTGTGCCGTACGTGTTCGGCACGGGTGCAGTGGCGCTTGTGGTGTCAACTATAGTGAACTTTTTCTCCAATGCCATCTGGATAGAGATATTTCCGCTGATTTCGGCATTTATGGACTTGTGGATGATGATAGCGTTCTACGGAGCGATGAAGAAAGAGCCTGCAGAAACCGATAAGCGGGCTGATAATCACATATATAGCGCTTATGGTGACGAGATTGCCAGGTCTAATCTATATATGCCTTCCAAATCAGACATATATGGGACTGGATTTAATGTTCTATTCGATATATGTGTCGATGTTTGCGACATCAGTGATTGCATTCATAATCAGTGAGCGGCTGATAAGCAATTATTATGGCAGGCTGGCGCGGATAGGGTGGATATTCCTTGTGAGCGCATCGGTGATTCTGATATTGCTGTTCGTGTTCGTGATAATGCCAATGATTTTCAATATCAGTGACAATTTGGTGCGCTATACAACGGAATAATATTCGCATTGATGAACGCGGTGGATATATATCTGAATTTTGAAATGATGCAGCTGATGCGAGATAGAGAACGATGAAAACGTGCAAAGAACAGAAAACTATAAAAAACATAAATATGCAGACAAACGAGGACATTAGAGAAAAAAAGAAAAGTGACGAGGAGCTAATCGATGACATGGAGAAATCGATAAGAGTTGACGCTCTGCCGACGGAATATGCCCATTATATGCCTATACTGATGATTGGCAGCGCATTGATGCTGATCCCATCGATTGTGCTGAACTATGTTTGCAAGCAGACGTGGATAGAATATCTGCCGCTGATTTCCACATTCATCGACATAGCCATAATGTGGGTGTTCATGCAGGCGATGAAGATGCAGACAAAACCGATGAGTTGGCTGATAATAACATATATGGTGCTTGTGGCCTTAAAGCTGCCCGGCGAGGTGTGCATGTGCTTCCCGACAGGAGGAGAGGTGCAACTTTATTTCGTCTTCTTCTCGATATATGGTTCGATGGTGCTAAGTGTGGTGATAATGTTCATGATGAGTGAACGGCTGATAAGCAATTATGGAGGAAAACTGTCGCGGCTCGGATGGGTGATGACCGGAGTGGCGTCGGTGAATCTGATAATACTGATAGTTCTGTCGATAATACCGATATTCTTTAATGTAGGACGAGGTGAATTGTATGAGCCGACAATGGACGCAATATGGAATTTGGCGAACTTATACATGAACTTTGAACTTTTCAGGCTGCTGAACAAGAAGAAAGATGAGTGATAAGAACAAATTATGCTGAAAAAGGCATCAAAAAACATATAAAGGCGCACTTTAGAGATGAAGAGCGCCATTTTTTTGACAAAAAAGCGAGAAAAATATGGATAGTTGTAAAAAGATTGTGTAATTTTGAAAATTCAAAATATTTTTGAACAGCACTAAAATCAAAAAACGAGAAGCAGAATTTTTGAAACGAGGCGGGACTTCAGAAGAAAATCTCCCGTATGCCTAATAATCGATTCAAAATGGATAATAAGAAAATATGCCCTGAATGCGGAGAAGCCAATGAAATCAGTTCGAGCCACTGCAAACGATGCGGTGGAGAATTGAGCGACTTGGCAGTGCCGAGTGAAGAGGGCAACGATGACGAGATATTAGGGAAGATAGCGCACGAGATAGAGGGAGAGAACCATATAGACAGGCTTACGACACGTTATGCGTGGGCCGTGCCTATACTGTTCATAATAGAGGCGCTGGCGATACTGCTTGACTCGATGCAGAATTTCCTGAGCCTTAGCGCAGAACTCTACTGGATAACGCTTGTGGGATTCGTGGCAGAAGTGGGATTGGTTTTGGTGCTGCTCACGGCGGTGAGGACGTTGAAAAAGGCGATAGGGTCACTATTGATGATATATGCAATCCTCGAGATACTGCTGATACCATTTTGCGTGTTTCTGGCAGTGTGGTCGATGAAAGTTGACGCGCAAGTGATATTTTATGCGGTGTGGTTCTATTACTATCCGATAACAGTGCTGGTGTGCGTGGTGTCGTTCATATTGAGCGGACAGATAATAAACAACTACAACGGGCGGCTGGAACGGATAGGCTGGATTATATTAATATACGCAATATTGAGCATAATATATGTGTTCGTTTACTGCATAGTGACGTTCACATACAGTATGCCAGATGAGGAATGGAATTTTTATGACGGAATAGTGGGACTGGTGCTGAACGGAGTGGGGCTATACCTTTATTTCGAGATGTTCCAATTGCTAAGGCCGAGAAGGGCATAGCGAGCGAATTGAAGTGCAAGTGGCAGTATTTTGGACGTGGTGCAGCGAATGGCTGCGTCAACACAATCAGAATTTATCAACAAAAATCAATTTAAAAAGAATTTTTATGGGTTTGACAAATGAAGGCCTCAATAAAGAAGGCCAAAGCAAGAAAAGACCGATGATGAGCAATGGGGAAATGCCTGAGGATGATGAAATGCAGATGATAGAGGCTGAAACAGCTTCATTGTCGGAGGAGGTAGAGAAATTGGAGGCTGCAAACAGCATCAACACACTGCCATCGGGCATGTGGCGGATATTGCCATGGGTTTTCGGGGTGTTGGCATTGACAGACATAGCCCAGATGACGTTAACATTTTTCAAAGCCTTGAACTTGGTGTACACACTTTCATCTTTGCTTACGATTGCGGAAGTCACGATACTTTATGCGTTCTACAGAGCTATGCGCAATCAGAAAGTGCCTATGAAAGGGCTGTTCAAAGCGTATATGACGATAGAGGTGCTGGTATTATTGTTTCCGATAACGTATTTGGTGAGCGTGGGTAATCCGATAGCAAATGCTTTAGTGAATGCTGTTTTGGTATTGTACTTTTATCCGTTAACGCTGGCGGCAGATGTGATAGCCTTTATAATGAGCGCAAAAATAATAAGCAATTACAATGGACGATTGGAACGGATAGGTTGGATTATGCTTGTGCTTTCAGCGCTTAATCTTATTTATATTTTTGGAATAGTGTTTTATGCCATTGCATTTGAAACCAAGGACGTCAATATGATGTTTCTTATAGATGGAGTGTGTGGAGTGCTGCAAGGGGCGATTCAAATATATCTGTTCCTTGAAATTGTGCTACTGCTGCGGAAACCTAAATTAGTGGAAGATATAGCCTAAAGTTCAGAAATGCTGACCGAAAATTCGGAATTTAGCGTGCGCAGTTGTTGATATTGCGCACGGATGCTAATTTCGCGGCAAATAACAATAAAAACAGGGAGGATGATGATTAATAGAATCGGAATGAAGGCGGCGCTTACCGCGCTGCTGGTGATGATGAGCGTCAGCGCAGGCTACACGGAAAACAAGGTACACGTGGTGCTGGGCTGGAAATACAACTTCGGCCTTTATGAACACGAATACGGCGGCAACATTACGCGTGGAGACGCAAAAATGTACGGCAACGCATTGCATCTGACATTGCTATATGACGTGCTTCCGCAATTGAGCGTTGGAGCCGGCATAGGAAGCGACAGATATGAAAATCCGGGATACAACACTTTTCCGGCATTTGTGACCGCCCAATTCCATCCAATGATGAACAAGTTGCCGAAAGGCTATATCTTCACGAATCTTGGAGCAGGAATACACAGTGACGACGCAGACGCTTTCAAAGGCTTTATGGGAGATTTAGGCGTGGGATATACGCTCATGTTCCATAAACACTTCGGACTTGATTTTCAATTGGGCTATGACCTGAAAGAATTCAAAGGAGTGCCGGTGTACGAAATGAAAGTTGTTAACGTCGAAGGAAACATTACGGAAGTGGAGATTAACCAAATCGGATGCAAAAACTTCTGGCGGCACAGCATACAGATGAGCGTGGGACTGGTGTTCTGAACCGCGAAACAGAAAAATAAAATAAAAATCGAGAGCCAACTTCGAAGTGACGAAGAAGGCTCTCGCTTTTTTTGTGACAGCCGTTATAAGGCGATTTTGTCAGGCATTGAAAGCGTGCTGATAAAGGCGGCGGCAATCGGCAGCAGTGTAATCTTTCGGCGCGTTGGCAGGACTGCCGCTGGCGATGGCATCGGCTGACATTTTGTCGAGGGCTGACATAAAAGCATCCTCGGGGATTCCATAGGCTTTGAGCGACGGCACTTGGCAAATGCGGCAAAGAGCTGTGACGTTGCCAATGAAGCGCTCGGCAAGTTCGGCATCGGCGAGAGCGAACTCCTCGGGATGAATGGCCCGCTCAAGTGAGGCAAGACGAGGCGCTGCATCGGCCTTCAGGTCGTTGAGGCAGGTGACGAGCAGCATGGCATTGGAAATGCCGTGAGGCACGTGGAAAAGAGCGCCGATTGGGCGACTCATGCCATGAACGACAGTGACGCTGCTATTATTGATGCAAATACCGGCTTCGAGGGCGGCAATAGCCATTTCGCGACGGGCGTCGGGGGCTTTGCTGCCATGAGAATAAGCCTGCGGAAGATATTTCATTATGCGCTTAACCGCCGAAACGGCATAGGAATCGGTGAGCGGCATAGTCTTGCGGGAAATGAAGGACTCAATGGCGTGGGTGAGGGCATCGAGGCCGGTAGCGACAGTGACCGACTGCGGAGCGTCGAGGCCGAAAGAGAAATCGACAATTGCAGCCGTAGGGAGCAAAACGTCGCCTTTGAGCAACATCTTGATGCCATGTGCAGTGTCGGTGATAATGGTGAATTTGGTGGCTTCGGAACCAGTGCCGGCAGTGGTTGGAATGGCAACGACGGGCGGAACGGGCGTGGTTATGGTCTTGCCGTTGTAGTCGGCAATGGTACCGGGATTGGTAATCATTGCGGCAATGGCCTTGGCAGAGTCGAGCGGACTACCGCCACCAATACCGATGCAGAAATCGCAATTGCCATCGCGATAGGCTTTTATGCCCGCATCAATCATCGTATCGGTAGGCTCGCCGGTGATGCCATCGAAAATGGCATATTCAACGCCGTCGCGCTGGAGAGCAGCAAGAAGACGTGACATCATCGAGGATTTAACAACATGTTTGCCAGTGACAATCAAGGCTTTGTGGCCATATCCGCTGAGAATACCAGATTGGTCAATTATGTTTTCGCCAAGCAAAATCCTGCTTGGAACTGTGAATTGTGACATTATGAGATTGATTTAGTTGTACTACAAAGATACTGCAAAAATCATGCTAAGAATGGTTGAGAATGAAAAAAACGGCGGTTTTGCAGCAAATAAATGGTGAGTTACGTAAAAAGACTGCGCAGCGGTGGCCTAATTTTGCACCGCAAAAGTTAAAGTGGAGGAAATCAGACTGGATTCTCCGTAAATCACTTAACTTTGCAAAAGATTAATGACAGCAATCAATGCTTAAACAAATGACATCGGCAATAACACGGCTTCAGGGCTTTAGCAGCTTTGGATACAACTACTATGCACAGAGTTTTAGCAGTTATAGTCAAAGTATGCTTGAAGGAAGTTTCCGACGCAATTGTTGCTGCCAATTAAGTGGCGTGAATACCATGTAATACAGCAAACATTATTAAACCGAGATAAAGGAGGTAGTTGGAAAGTTCTTAAATGCTTTTCAACTTTTTTTTGTGCCCGCTTGGCCCGACTCCGTTATCAATGGCTGACTGCGGCACATTCAACAAACAAAAAATATGGACAATAAAGATTCCGCACACAGCCATGCCCGCAAACAAAAACGCGCTTATCCGCTACAAAACAATAGACAGATGCCTGCGAAACAGGTACCGACGCTGGACACTGGATGATTTGGTGGATGCCTGCTCCGAGGCTCTATACGAGATGGAGGGGATAACCAAAGGCATATCCACAAGAACAGTACAAGCCGACATTCAGATGATGAGGTCGGACAAATTGGGCTTTAATGCGCCAATTGAAGTGTATGAGAACAAATATTACCGATACGAGGATTCGGATTACTCCATTTCGGGGATGCCATTGACCACAGAAGATTATGACTTGGTGGTAAAGGCAATTGCGCTGATTCAGCAAGACCATGATGGAAATCGGAAGGCGGAGTTGAAAGAAGTGCTGACGAAAGTGGAGGAGACGCTGAAACTTCTGCTCAGGTGCGGATAATTGTTGAAGATTTTGTGATTCGGGCGGGATTTGAACCCGCGAGCTGCTTATTGCAGAAAAACTGTTCTGCCAACTGAGATATTGAAGGATTTGAGAGGCTGACTGGATTCGGAAAATGATTTGTGGCAACATCAAAAAGTCGCTCAAATTAGCGGAAGCAGAAGGATTCGAACCTTCGGAACCAATTGGTTCAGCACGTTAGCGGTGTGCTGGTTTCGTCCACTCACCCATGCTTCCATTGCGTTGACGATGCAAAGGTAGAAAGGCGTAATGCAGCCTTTTTGCGCAGCCCTAAAATTTTTTTATTTTTTTGGCGAAAGAGTTAAAATGCTGAATGACTGAAAAACATGTACGGATTTTGCAGAATGAAAAAAATGGAGTAAATTTGCATGCTATTTGGGCGATGACAGAGCGAAAGGACAAGGACAGAGCATCGCCGGATGGAGAATTAATGCGCAAGTGGCGTAATGGTAGCCGCGCTAGACTTAGGATCTAGTGTCGTAAGACGTGGGGGTTCGAGTCCCCCCCTGCGCACGCCTTTTAAAGCTAATCGACTTATTTGCTGTCGGTTAGCTTTTTTGATTTTTTGAAATAGAGAGGAACTGAAAATATATGCCTGAAAATCTTTAAATTAAAAGATATGAGAAATATAATTGTTTCGATGATATGCATCGTGGCTACTGCCGGATGCTGCGCTGCCCAAGGCGTGGTGAAGGTGAGTCACGGGAAACAGGCTGATGCGGAAGTGAAAACCGCTTCCGGCATTGCAAGCACGGCAAAAAAGGCTACAGATGAAAACTTCAGGAAGGCCGACCAAACGATGTGGGCGAAATATCAGGATAAATATGAGGCTCTGCGCCGCGAAATGAATGCGCATCCTGAAAAGATTGACAGCCTGAAGGCCGTGGCTGCGGCAATCGGTGAGGAATCGGCCCGCGAGAATGTGAGGACCGCAGTGAAGTTTGCCGGCACTGAAGCAGGATTGCAAAGGCTATTTGCATTGCGTAAACTCGTGGCGAAGGATTCGCTGAAATCGATTCTCGACACGCTGCCCGAAGAAATGCAGGCAAGCACCTACGGCAAATGCGTTTCCCGCTACATTTCCACACAGCAGGCGGGTGTGGGAGAAAAAGCGCCTGACCTTGACTTCACCGACAGCCATTACGACAAGCATAAATTGAGCGAATATGTGCCCGGAAGGCGGGTGCTGATTGTGCTTGGCTCACCTGAACGGATTGGACGGGATGAAGTGGTGTATCTGAAAAAACTTTACGAAAAAATCAAGTCGGACACAACGGCTATAATAGAGGTGTGCCAGTGCAACAACCAACAGGAACTTAACAACCAGCAAGCAATATACAACTGCAAATTTCCACTTGTGAGCGACATGAACGGCGACCACAGCGACATGCAGATAAAATACGGCGTGGAGGAAGTGCCATCAGCAGTAGTGATTGACCGCGACGGAACGATAATAATGAAGGAAGATGGAATGCCCCACGAAAAGATTGAGGCGATGATGAAAGTCAGTAGAACTGAACAGAAATGAAGACAAACGCTAAAGAGATATTCGATTTTTTGAAGGAATTGACGGTAAACAACGACAGGGAATGGTTTCACGCCCACAAGGCTGAATACGATGAACTGCGCGAAGCGTGGATTCTTGACGTGCAAAGGTTGATTGGGATGATGGCGGAATATGACGCGACACTGAAAGGTGTGCAGGCAAGCGACTGCGTGTACAGAATCTATCGCGACATCAGGTTCGCCAAGGACAAGACACCTTACAAAACGTATTTTTCGACAGTGGTGGCACGCGGAGGGCGAAAGACGTTGAAATCGTGCTACTATCTGCACATGCAGCCCGGCGATGCGGGACTTCATGGCGGAATATGGTGCCCCGACAGAGAACTGCTTGCCAAATTGCGACATTCGATTGACGACAACATAGAGGAATTTCTCGGGATAATCAACGATAAGGAATTCACCAAACGATACAGATTCGTAAGCGAGAGCCTGAAGACAATGCCAAAAGGCTTTCCGAGGGAACATCCGTACGCTGAATACATAAAAATGAAGGAATACCTCGTGTCGCACAATGTGCCCGACAGCTATTTCACCACAGGAGACTGGGTGGAAAAGGCTGCAGCCGACTTCCGTCCGCTGATGGAATTTCACAATTTCCTGAACTACACATTCGACGAATAAGGAAATTATGAGCAAAAACCGGCTGAATTAACGTTAAAAACAGCTTGTTGGCACAAAAAAAGAGGAATTGTGCCAAAGGTTAATGTAAGGCTAAAAAAGGAAAAATGCAGAATAGATACAAAAAGTTTATCTATTTTTGTATCGCAAAAAAGATTGTGAACAACTTAATAATAAATACTTGGTATGGCAAAATTTAGAGGAGCAGTTGTAGTGAATGAGGAAAGGTGCAAGGGATGCGACCTGTGCGTGGTGGCTTGCCCGTGCGACGTCCTTGCATTGCAGCCAAAAGAAGTAAACAACCGCGGATATCATTTCGCATATATGCAGAATCCAGAAAAGTGCATAGGATGCGCAAGTTGCGCACTGGTATGCCCTGATGCATGCATAGAGGTTTACAAGACAACAGAGAAATAACAAAATCAAAGGAAATAAAAATTCATTCAACAAAATGAAAGAAGAAGTAAGGTTGATGAAGGGGAACGAAGCGCTGGCGCATGCGATGATTCGCTATGGAGCCGACGGGTACTTCGGATATCCCATCACTCCGCAATCGGAAGTGCTTGAGACCCTTGAGGCAGAGATGCCGTGGGAAAGCACAGGCATGGTTGTGGTGCAGGCCGAGAGTGAATTGGCCTCTATAAACATGGTGTACGGAGGAGCAGCCTGCGGCAAAGCCGTGGTGACCTCGTCATCAAGTCCGGGCATAAGCCTGATGCAGGAAGGAATATCCTACCTTGCAGCCAGCGAACTGCCTGCACTCATAGTGAATGTGATGCGCGGCGGTCCTGGACTGGGAACAATACACCCGTCGCAGGCCGATTATTTTCAGGCAGTGAAAGGCGGCGGTCATGGTGACTACCGACTGATTACACTGGCACCATCGTCGGTGCAGGAAATGTGCGACTTTGTGGGCCTTGCATGGGACTTGTCGTTCAAATACCGCACTGTGGCCATGATACTTGCCGACGGCATAGTAGGGCAGATGATGGAGAAAGTGGTGCTTCCACCGCAACGTCCACGCCGTACTGATGAGGAAATACGCAAGCAATGCCCTTGGGCATTGACCGGTGCTAAAGGCCGTAAACCGAATGTAATCAGTTCACTTGAACTTGACACCGCCCAAATGGAACGCAACAACGAACGCTTCCAGCGCACTTACCGCGAGATAGAGAAGAACGAGGTGAGAGTGGAAATGCTTGATGTGGATGATTGCGATTATCTGCTTGTGGCATTCGGCAGCATGGCAAGAATTTGCCAGAAAGTAATGGAAAATGCGCGTGAGGAAGGATTGAAGCTCGGACTTATTCGCCCGATAACATTATGGCCTTTCCCATACGAACAGATAAAGAACGCAGCTAAGAAAGCGAAAGGCATCCTCGTGGTGGAGCTTGACGCCGGACAGATGATAGAAGACGTGAAACTGGCTGTGGAATGCAAGGTTGACGTGGAGCATTACGGAAGGCTCGGCGGAATTGTGCCGAATCCTGATGAAGTGCTTGACGCGCTGAAAGAGAAAGTAATCAACAAGAAAAAGTGAGGGAAGCTATGGAAATAAACGATATAATCAAACCTGAAAATTGCGTTTATAAGAAGCCTACACTTCTGAATGACACAAATATGCACTATTGCCCGGGATGCAGTCATGGAGTAGTCCATAAACTCATAGCGGAGATATTGGAAGAAAAAGGTTGGGGCGACAAGGCAATCGGTGTTTCGCCGGTGGGATGCGCAGTGTTTGCCTACAAATATGTTGACATTGACTGGGTGGAAGCAGCCCACGGACGCGCACCTGCGCTCGCAACTGCCATCAAACGCCTGCAGCCCGACAAACTCGTGTTCACCTATCAGGGTGACGGCGACCTTGCCGCGATAGGCACAGGCGAGACGATACATGCCGCCAACCGTGGCGAGAACATCGCGATAATCTTCATCAACAATGCCATCTACGGCATGACAGGCGGCCAAATGGCACCTACCACGCTGCTCGGCATGAAGACGGCAACCACACCTTACGGAAGGCGCGTTGACCTTAACGGCTATCCACTCGCAATTTCAGAACTTGTGGCACACCTCGACGGAAGTTGCTACGTGACACGCCAAAGCGTGCACACACCGGCAGCCGTGAGGAAGGCGAAAGCCGCAATTATCCACGCGTTCGAGAACAGCATGGCAGGCAAGGGCACATCACTTGTGGAGATTGTGAGCACCTGCAACGCAGGTTGGAAGATGACACCAGCACAGGCTAACGACTGGATGGTGGAGCACATGTTTAAGAAATATCCTATTGGCGACTTAAAGAACGAGTAACGATGAAAGAAGAGATAATAATAGCCGGATTCGGAGGACAGGGAGTGCTCTCAATGGGTAAGATTCTTGCATATTCCGGATTGATGGAAGACAAGGAAATCACATGGATGCCGAGTTATGGCCCAGAGCAGCGTGGCGGTACGGCAAATGTGACCGTGATAATCAGCGACGACAAAATCAGTTCGCCGATTCTGAATGCCTACGACACCGTAATAGTTCTCAACCAGCAGAGCCTCGACCGCTTTGAAAGTAAGGTTAAGCCAGGCGGAATATTGATTTACGACAGCTACGGCATTCACCATGCACCTACGCGCACCGACATAAAGGTGTATCGTGTTGACGGAATGGAAGCGACCTTCACAATGAAGAATGCGAAAACCTACAATATGATTATGCTTGGCGCATACTTGAAAGTAAAGCCGATTGTGAGCATTGATAGCGTGATGAACGGACTGAAGCACACATTGCCTGAACGTCTGCACCACCTGCTGCCGATGAACGAGGATGCGATACGCAAAGGCATGGCATTGATTAAAGACTGATTGCTTTAAACGATATAACTAATTTGGAAGTGGAAATTTCGAGAAATCGGGATTTCCACTTCTGCTGTAGATAGGAGTGAGGATTTCATGGACTGCATGAAGAAATTCCGATTCCTGCCGTGCAATGCGAAACTATCCCTCTTGACGTTTTAAATGTGGCAGCGTTTCAATGAGCTGTGTTTGTCAAAAATATTTTCTCTTGCGATAATTGATAAGGAGAAGCGCAAATATAAGATGAGAGAATTGGGAATAACTGCGAAAATGGATAAAATGATAGAAAATAATGCGGGAGAGATTATTTAATTCTCATTTGGCGTTTATCGTTTGCATCTAAATGAAAATAATGTCGCTGTTTTTATTCAATAAAAAATGACGGTGCCAAAGAAAAATTCGAGTTGAAAATTAGAGAATACGCAATAATTGATTAATTTTGCTTTCGCTTCGTGGCCATGAAGAGTTATGGCTTGCAACAACGGAGCATTTTAAATATTCGAGTGATATTGAAATTATCTTCTAAAGTCAAACTTCGCAAATTTGAATCTACAATGAAGATGATAGCAATAGCACCCATGCTGGCGATATATACATGCCTCACTGTGAATGTGTGGCTCTATATACCTTAAGGTGTGGGACTATTGTTTTGTCCATTGTAGAGGCATGCGAAGGCCCGACTTTAGGATAAAACGATATGTTCCCACACTTTTTTTATTTATGCTGCCCAATTGGGAACGGAGCGGCGCATTGCCAGCGAAAACAAATTGCAAGAGGCTAATAAAGTACAGGTAAAATCGAAAGAACGCGTTGCAGTCCACGGTGAAGTATTTACCGCTGACCGTGAAGTTAATGCTATGCTCGACCTTGTGAAATCGGAAACGGAAAGAATTGAATCGCGCTTCCTTGAACCGGCTTGCGGCAACGGAAACTTTTTGGCAAAGATTCTGGAACGGAAATTGGCTGTGGTGCGGGCACGCTACGGAAAAGAGCAAAACCTATATGAGCGCAATGCGTTGCTTGCAGTGAGCAGTATATATGGCATTGAAATACAGATGGATAATGTGATGGAATGCCGAGAAAGACTACTTGAAATATTCAAAAATGAATACTTGAAGATTTTCCATGAAAAATATAAACAGGAATGCCTCAAATCTGTGGAGTTCCTGCTTTCAAAAAACATTTTGTGGGGTGACGCATTGAATTATTGTGAACCTACCTCAGAGCATAAGTTATTAAAGTTTTCGGAATGGAGCTTTTTATCTGATGGCGGGGTAAAAAGGCGTGACTACACCTATAAAGACCTTGTAAATAAGCAATTCAGTGTGTTTTCAGATTTAGGAGAAGAGTCATTGACATCAAATCCTAATAATGATTATCCTTTAGTGAATTATCTAAACTTAAATAGTGAAGCGTATGAATAAAGAAAACGATTCAATCAATTATAACCCCGATGTGCTGAATTGCCTTGCAAATCTCAGCAATGATGAGGTGTTTACGCCGCCTGCCGTGGCAAATCAGATGCTTGATTTGCTACCTAAAGAGATTTGGAGTAATGCTGATGCCACATTTCTTGACCCTGTGTGTAAAACTGGAGTGTTTTTAAGAGAAATCACGAAACGGCTGATAATTGGACTTGCTGACAAGATTCCTGATTTACAGGAACGTGTAAACCATATTCTGACCAAACAGGTGTTTGGAATTGCTATAACAGAACTGACTGGATATTTATCGAGACGAAGCACATATTGCAGCAAAACAGCAAATGGCAAATATTCAATATGTGACAAATTCGATGACGAGCAAGGAAATATACATTTCAATCCATGTCAACATACATGGAATGGCGATAGATGCGCATTTTGCGGAGCAAGCAAGGCTGTGTATGAACGTGAAACCGACCTTGAAAGCCATGCTTATAAATTTATTCACACTAATAACCCCAAAGGAATTTTCAACGATATGAATTTTGATGTTATAATTGGTAATCCGCCTTATCAACTCGATGATGGTGGCGATACTGAAGAAAGAAGACGTGGTGGAGCAACGCCATTATATCATAAATTTGTGGAAAAAGCAAAAATGATTAATCCGCACTTTCTAATAATGATTATCCCTTCGCGTTGGTTTGCCGGAGGAAGAGGATTAGATAATTTTAGAGATGTCATGCTGAAAGATAAACGTCTGGAATGTATAGTGGATTATCCAATTGCTTCTGACTGTTTTCCTGGTATTCAATTGAAGGGTGGAGCATGTTATTTTTTATGGAATAGGGACTATCATGGTGAATGCGAAATAAAGACAATTCGTAATGATAAAATTTCAATTATGAAACGCCCATTATTAGAAAAAGGATGTGACACGTTGATTAGATACAATGAAGCGATTCCGATACTAAGGAAAGTATTGAATTTTAATGAGCAAACAATGGATAAATTGGTTAGTCCAGAAAAGCCATTTGGACTGCGTACTTTTATTAAAGGAGAAGAAAATTATTTTGATAATGCGGTGAAATTATATGCAAATAAAAGTGTTGGTTATATAAGTCGCTCAAGCATAACTTTAAATGCAGATTGGATAGATAAATATAAAATTTACATTTCAATGGCTTATGGCGCTGGTGAAGATTTTCCTCATCAAATATTAAATAAACCATTTATTGGAGAACCAAATACGTGTTGTACAGAAACATATATTGTAATAGGAACGTATCAAAATAAAGAAAATGCAGAAAATGCTCTGTCATATATTTGTACTCGCTTTTTCAGATTTATGGTCTTGTTGAAAAAGAACACGCAACACGCACCAGCTGGTGTGTATTCATTAGTTCCGATTCAAGATTTCACAGAGTCATGGACAGACGAGAAATTGTATAAGAAATATGGGCTGACAGAAGATGAGATAGCTTTTATTGAGTCGATGATAAGGCCAATGGATGCGGCAGATAGCAGCAACATAAATCAAGAGGAGGAATAGCTATGGGACGAGAATTTTTTCCGTTGCGCCCCGACGCGTATCCGATGATATATGCATATACGGATTCAAATCCGGCGTATGCAGGACAATTGAAAGTGGGCTATACTACAATAAATGTGGAGTATAGAGTTGGACAGCAATATCCAGTAATCCGCCCGGGAGAACGGCCATATAAGATAGTGCTGAAAGAATCGGCAATAAGGAGCGATGGCACGACATTCATGGACCATGACGTGCATAGATGTCTGCGGGCAAAAGGCTTTGAAAACACCGGCGGAGAATGGTTCCGCTGCACGGTTGACGATGTGAAAGCTGCGGTGGTGTGTGTGAGAGAACGGACAGAGAATATAGAGAACCGCACGGAGACGTTCGTAATGCGCCCTGAGCAGGCAGACGCAGTGGAGCGGACGATGGACTATTTCAAGAAAATGGCGCATGATGAGCCAAGCGTTACGCCACATTATCTGTGGAACTGCAAGATGCGCTTCGGAAAAACGTTCACCGCATACCAACTTGCCAAACGGATGGGATGGAAGCGAGTGCTTGTGCTGACATTCAAACCCGCAGTGGAAGACGCATGGGAAGATGACCTTAATCATCATGTGGATTTTGAAGGATGGCAATTCATATCGAGCAAAAATCCAAATTTCACCTACGACGATGCCGACCACGCACGCCCGATATTGTGCTTTGGCTCATTCCAAGACTATCTTGGAAAGAACAAGGCTGGCGGAATAAAGGAAAAAAACGAATGGGTGCACGCAATAAACTGGGACTGCGTGGTATTTGACGAATACCACTACGGGGCATGGCGTGAAAACGCCAAAGACCTGTTTGAGGGCGAGGACAGCCGAGAGCAGAACTATGAGAACGGCAACGGACTGGAATACTACGATGAAAGTCTGATGCCGATAACCACCGATCACTATCTGTATCTGTCGGGGACACCATTCAGAGCGATAACGTCGGGAGAATTCATTGAAGAACAGATCTACAACTGGACATACAGCGACGAGCAGCGGGCAAAAGCCGAATGGGACGAAAAGAATGGCAAGAATCCGTACGCATCGCTGCCGATGATGGTGCTGATGACCTACCAACTGCCCGACACGGTGCGGAGCATAGCGATGGGCGGAGAATTCAACGAATTTGACCTAAATGTGTTTTTTGCAGCCGAGGGAGATGGCGACGAGGCAAAGTTCACGCACGAGGACGAGGTGCAGAAATGGCTCGACATGATAAGAGGCTCGTATGCGCCAAACTCCGTTGACGACCTGAAACTTGGCAACGAGAAGCCACCGATGCCATTTTCGCATGCACCATTGCTGCAAACGTTGACACATACGCTATGGTTCTTGCCGACGGTGGCAAGCTGCTTTGCCATGCGCAACCTGCTTGAAAGCCGGCAAAACACATTCTATAAGGACTACAAAGTGATAACTGCTGCTGGGACTGCTGCAGGAATAGGACTTGACGCATTGCCACCAGTACGCAAGGCGATGGGCAATCCGCTTGAGACCAAGACAATAACACTAACCTGCGGAAAGCTCACGACAGGGGTGACGATAAGGCCGTGGAGCGGAATATTCATGCTGAGGAACTCGTCAAGCCCGGAGACGTATTTCCAAGCAGCATTCAGGGTGCAGTCGCCATGGACAATAATGAATCCAGACGGATTAAGCCCCGACAAAGAGGAAATACTGAAAGAGGTGTGCTACGTGTTTGACTTCGCACCAAACAGAGCGTTGCGACAGATAGCAGAATACAGTTGCCGGCTGAACGTGAACGAGAAGAACCCAGAGAAAAACGTCGGGGAATTCATCAACTTTCTGCCTGTACTCGCCTACGACGGAAGCAGCATGAAGCAGATAGACGCTGCCGGAATCCTCGACATGGCCATGAGCGGAACGACTGCCACACTGCTTGCACGGAAATGGCAAAGCGCAGTGCTGGTGAACGTTGACAACAACACGCTGACGAAACTGCTGGCAAGCGATGACGCGATGAAAGCACTGGGCAACATTGAAGGATTCCGAAATCTGAACCAAGACATTGAGACGCTGATAAACCGCAGTGAACAGATAAAGAACGCGAAGAAGAAGGCCAATGAACAAGAACTTAGCAAGGAGGAAAAGAAGCAACTGACGGAAGCGGAAAAGGAATACCGAAGCAAGCGGAAAGAAATTCAAGAAAAACTGCTGAAATTCGCGGCAAGGATACCTGTGTTCATGTACCTTACCGACTACAGGGAACGCTGCCTATACGACGTGATAAAGCAACTTGAACCAGGACTGTTCAAGAAAGTGACCGGCCTTGAAATAAAGGATTTTGACCTACTTGTTAGCCTTGGAGTGTTCAACGACTCGCTGATGAACGACGCAGTGTTCAAATTCAAGCAATATGAGGATGCGAGCCTGACCTACGCCGGAGGAATCGACAGACACGAAGCTGATAAACTTGTTGGGCTTTATAACACTACAGTGACGACGGATGAGTTTCACAGAACATTCGTGAACGAGCCTGCAGACTGAAATGAAAGAATTTAATCACGCTTAGTGAAAAAACGGCCGCCAGATTTATTTCTGACGACCGTTTTGGCATTTGTGAAAATTAGAATTATTCAGCTGGATAACCTACAGGATGCACCATTACTGGAATGTTGCTTGCAGGCAATCCAAGAAACTTGATGATGTCGGTGCTCTTCAAGTCGGGAGCATCGGCAACAGTGCCAAGCCCGACGGAAGTGCAATAGAGATAGATGTTTTGCGACACATAGCCCGCATCCATATCGGCAAAGTTTTCGGCACGTTCCGGGTGCTTGCTGAACTTGCTCAAATCGCTGACCAGCAGCACAACCACCGGCGCGGTGATGACGTAATTGTTCTGCATGGCTACGATGGGGCGCATGTCCTTGCCGTTGACCTTAACCAACTTTTTGTCGGCAGGCACATAGTGGTAGCAGCCATCGGCTTTGCCTACATATAGGTCTATGTCCTGAGCATTGATGGCAGAAGGTGCTGTGCGCTTGCCGTCGGGACGATTAACGCCGTTGGCAGCCCAAAGAAGGTCCATCAGCATACTATCGGGCACCTGTTTTTGTGAAAAAGCACGCACTGAATGGCGCTTTTGCAGCGATTCCATGAGCGACATACCGCCTTTTTGCGTTGTCTGCTCCTCAGCCTTGTTGCCGCCACAGGCCGTCAAGCCCACAACAACAAGACAAATAATGACTTGAAGCAAATAATTTCTGTTCATGTGAATTGTTAGTTATTTACGTAATAGATAGCGAAGTACAATAAATCCACCGATAATCTGCACGAGAATGCCAGGATAACCAAGACGAATGTCCTGCATGGCAGTGGTGAAACTGCCGCTCATTGCCCATTCAGCACCCATGCCGACCAATTGATAGGAAACCACGACGAGAGCGATTATGAGCAGACTGACGCGTTGGAAATGATTTGCTGCAAGTCCAGCGAAAGTGGCAAGAAGTGCAGATTTGATGATGATTATCGGCAGCATGGCCATTGCCGGCATTCCAAACAGTGCACAGTTGACCACTGGAGAAAGTACGGCAGTGAGTAAACCCACCTTTATTCCATACTTATAGGCTGCAATCAAGGTAAAGAAATAGATAGGAAGCCAAATCAATCCGCCTTGAGGCATGAGGTGGCAGAGTTGCGGCAAGACAATGTTGCCGACAATGAACAAAGAAGCGAACAAGTAAGTGCGCACTTCTTTGTAACCGTAAGAATAGAGTTTTACTGAAATAGTATCCATAATGTTTTAATGTTGTTTTGATTTCATATTATTGATAAATTCTGCGATTGCCGACAGCGATTCGGCTGGCGTGGAGGCATGGAAAGTGGCCGTTTCGAGCGGACACCAACCATCGTGGGCACGATTCACGATATGTGGCACTTCATTACCAAAAATGGCATTAACGCCATTTTTATGCAGGAAATCAAGCGCAATTGTGCTTATTGTGCTTGCGTAAATCTCCTTTACACCACCTAAAATAAGCAGTGAAGCGGCAGCTTTGCCTATAACCTTGTCGGCAACTGAGGCACCGTTCAGAAAGTCAGAATCGGTGCCGTTGAGGAGTTCGAAAAGGTCAATCACGCCACGGCGGGTGAAGGTGCGAATTTCATCACCTTTGCCAATCACGCAGGAGTAATTGCCCTGATTTAATATTTCAATTAGTTTGTCGAGCATTGTCAAATAGTTTTGTGGCGTTCCATGCCGTCAACATAAATGGCGCTGAACGGACGGGCAGGACATTCATATTCACAGGCACCGCAGCCGATGCAGCGTTCCTCATCAACGACGGGAAATTTTGGAGAGTCAGGATTCTTTGCATCAAGCGGTTCCATCATTATGGCACCGTTAGGGCAATGTCGGGCACAATTGCCACATTCCACATGTTTTGTGTTCACAATGCAGTTGGCTTTTATCCATTTTGCCGTGCCAATCTTGATTGATGATTTTTCACTTAATTTGATAAGTGAAATTGCACCTGAAGGACAGACTTCAGAACACTTATTACATTCGGGCCGGCAAAAACCGCGTTCGTAACTCATCTCAGGCTGCATCAAAGTCATGATGCCGTTCGACGGGCGAAGCACCTGATTCGGACAGACGCTTACACAGAGTTGGCAGGCCGTGCAGTGCTGGGCGAAGTGCTTAATTCCAAGAGAACCGGCAGGCACAACTGCCGTTGTACGCTTCGCAACCTTCTTGTCCTCGATAATGGCAAGGCCACCATCAAATTTATTCTTTTGTGCATTTATTGTGGAAGTCGCCACGAAAAGCGCAGTAAGTGAAAGGAAATTTCGGCGCGAAGAATCGACTGAATTTCCACTTTGTGGCGCATTTTCGGCTTTATTTGGTGATCCGTTTAAGGATTCTTCTGCTGATTTTCCATCTGGATTTGACTCACCAGCGGATGGCTTTACATTATCGTTTGTTGCACTTTTTGGGGAATCTGACTTGGTGCTTTCAGTAGAATCCTGTTTGTTTTGTTCAGCAGAATTTGCTTTGTCCTTTTCCAATGAATTCAGCTTGTCCTTTTTTGTCCGGAATCCATAGGTGATGGCGCCTTGATGACAATTTCCGATGCAGTCCATGCAGGCAACGCAACGGGTCATGTCAATCTCGTGTTTGTCGGCATCAATGCACGAAGCCTTGCAATTGTAAGAGCAAAGGTGACAGCCATTGCACTTGTTCAAATTGAAACGTGGGCGAAGCAGGGCAAACTTGGAAATAAAACCAAGAACAGAACCTACAGGGCAGATTGTGTTGCAGTAGGTGCGTCCACCGCGCCAAGCGAGAATTGCGATTACAATCAAGGTAATCAGAGCGATGGCGAAAGTAATGCCACTCTTAATCCACACATCTACAGAGTAGAAAGCATAACTATCGAAATGCGCTGCAATAGCTGCAAAAAGATTGTTGCACCATATATATATGGGTGAAAACAGATTCTGAACGATTCGTCCATAAGAACTGTAAGGAGCAAGTAGGGCTGAGAATGAACCAATTCCAGCAACTAAAGCCACAACAAAAAGTACCAATACAGCTACGCGAAGCCACGTGAGTGCCTTTGAATAGCGGAATTTGTTGCGGTTTTTGCGCTTACGACGGTGAACCCATGAGATAATATCCTGAAACACACCAAGCGGACAAATCACTGAGCAGTAAATTCTGCCGAATATCAGAGTGACAAGCAGCAAGGCAATTACAACACCCAAATTCAGTGCCATTACAGCTGGGAAAAGCTGTATTTTCGCCAGCCAGCCGAAATAGGCATGAAGAGTGCCAGTGAAGTCGAGAAACAGCAACGTAATCAGCGTGAAGCAGATAGCTGCCAATATTATTCTTATTTTTCTTAACATATCACTATGAGTTTAGGCGTTATTACGTTTCAATGCTTCGACAAAGCTGTCGATTTCGTGCATTTTTGCAGGAATCTCAATGTGCTGCGGGCATTTAGGCTCGCAAGTGTGGCAACTCACGCAATGATCAGCCTGACGAAGACGCGGCACAGTGCGGTCGTAGCCGATAAGGAAAGCACGGCGTTCCTTTTTGTAGTCGGGCGAATCGGGATTGTCGGGATAATTGCCTTCGGTGAGGCAACTGTTGTAGTGTTTGAAAATTCCCGGGATGTCGAGGCCGAAAGGACAAGGCATGCAATAATGGCAGCCGGTGCAGTTGATGGTAGGTTCATTGTCAATCATGTCGGCGGCCTTTTCAAGCATAGCCTTTTCAGCCTCGGTGAGAGGCTTCAGAGGCGAATACGTCTTGATATTGTCCTTCAGATGCTCCATATAGGTCATTCCGCTCAGCACAGTCAAAACATCGGGCAGCGAGCCGGCAAAGCGGAACGCCCACGATGCGGGGGTAGCTTCAGCGTCAGCACGCTTCAGCATGGTCAACACGCTGTGATTCAGTTTGGAAAGCGCACCGCCAAGCAGCGGCTCCATAATCACGGCTGGAATTTTACGCTTGGAAAGTTCGCCATAAAGATAGTCGGCATTGACTTCTTCAGTGCGGTGGTCCCAGTCATGATAATTAAGCTGGATTTGCACGAAGTCCCATTTTATCGGCAATGTGAGCATATAATCGAAGAAATCCTGAGTGCCGTGGAACGACCAACCAAGATTTTTTATGCGGCCTGCCTTACGCTCAGCCACGAGGAAATCGAGGATACCATTGTCGATAAATCTTGCTTTGAAGCCATCGAAATCACCGATTGCGTGCAGCAGATAATAATCGAGATAGTCAGTGTGGAGTTCCTTCATGGAATTATGATACATCTCCACAGACTTTTCGTAAGGCTGGTCAGCCTCATCGAAATTGGACATTTTAGTGGCTATCACATATTTGGAGCGTGGATACTTTCTGAGGGCGATGCCGAGCGCATGTTCACTCTGCCCCTTGCAATAGCGTGGTGAAGTGTCGTAATAAGTCACTCCGTGCGCCATGGCATAGTCAACAAGTTCATTCACCGCGTCCTGGTCGATGACCTTGTCGTCGGCATCTTCGCCGCCTGATTTGCCCGGCTTTTGCGGAAGGCGCATAAAGCCGAACCCCAGCAGCGAAACCTTTTCGCCGGTCTTGGGATTTGTGCGGTAAGTCATTTTGCCTTTCGGCACATCATCGCTTCCGCCGGAGGCCGCATTGTTGCAACCTGCAAGTGCGGCGGCAGTAACGGCAGAGCCGGCACCAACCACCTTAAGGAAGTTGCGCCGGTTCATGTTTCTATCATCTTTTTTCGCTTGCATAAACTAAATAAATAGATGTGCGGTAAAGATACTGAAAAAACTGATTATGAATGCAGACGTGTTTTGCTTTTAATTTTATTTAAGTTGAGCAATGCCTTTCAGCCAAGAGCGGACAGCAGAGGCAGAAGTGCTGACGTCTCTTCCATAGATGCTTTTGCCTGAAAGAACTGTAGAATGGGGACACATTTTTTTGATGTCGGTAGTGCAATTCTGCATTCCTCCACCGCCGTTAGTGGCGAACGGAATAACCACTTTTCCAGCAAGATTGTGAGTGGCAAGAAAAGTGGCAACAGGCGGTGCCATAGTTCCCCACCAATTTGGAGTGCCGACGAAAATCACATCGTAGTCCTGTGGGTTGACCGACATCGGTTTGATGGCAGGATGAACATTGGACTTTATTTCTTTTTTCGCTTGGGCCACAACGGTGTTGTAATCGTTGCTGTAAGCCTTGGCGGGAATAATTTGGGCGATGTCGCCACCGACGACGGCATGAATCTGATTGGCCATGGTGCGGGTGTTTCCGCTCCACGAATAGTACACGACAAGAATTTTTTTTGCTTTTGCAGGCTTGGCGTAAGCCTGAATTCCGCCAAAGAGCAGCATTGCGAACAATGCGAATAATATTACCTTTTTCATAATTATATATGTTTTATTTATTCCGGGATTTTATAGTTGCTCAGCCATTCAGCCATTTTGGGGTCGTAATGCGAGAAAAACAGGCTTTTACCAGTATCCATTTTGGCAATTTCAGCCATCTCTTCGGCAGTCAATTCAAAATCGAAAATCTGGAAATTCTCAATGATTCGCTCCTTATGGACACTCTTGGGAATAACCACAACTCCACGCTGCACGAGCCATCGGAGTACGGTCTGTCCAATCGTTTTCCCATGCTTATTGCCGATTGCCTTCAGCGTAGGGTTGCTGAAAATGCCATTTTTGCCTTCGCCGAAAGGTGCCCACGATTCGATTTGTACGCCTTTTTCCTGCATCTGTGCCTGATATTCAGCGCGCTGAAAGAACGGATTAGTCTCAATCTGATTCACGGCAGGCGTGATTTCGTTGTGAAGGATGAGGTCAGTCAGACGGTCGGGATAGAAATTAGCCACACCGATTGCGCGGATTTTCCCTGATTTGTATGCCTCCTCCATAGCCCGCCAAGCACCGTAATAATCGCCGAAAGGCTGGTGGATGAGATAGAGGTCGAGATAATCAAGCTGCAAATTTTTCAAAGAGCGTTCTATGGCGTGTTTTCCGCCTTCATAACTTGCATCGCTCACCCAAAGTTTTGTTGTTACGAATATCTCATCACGTGGCACACCGCTGCGGCGGATGGCACGACCGACAGCCTCCTCATTGAAATAGGCTGCGGCAGTGTCGATGGAGCGATAGCCAGCCTGAAGCGCATCAACAACGCATTGTTCACATTCTTTCTGATTCTCGATTTGGTAAACTCCAAATCCCATAATCGGCATTTCAACGCCGTTATTTAATTTTACTGTCTGCATAAAATTTTGATATTTTTGTTGATGCAAAATTAATATGGGGAAAGTTGATGACTATTATATGAATTACTGATATTTGTACCCTTTTTACAGATATGGAATAAAAGGTCAGATGGTGATTGACGGCTGTCGGAAAGGATGAATGAACAAAAACCGAGAGCCGCCAGTGTAGGACGTGTCGAGTTTCACCTCGCCATGCAAAGTCTTAGCAATCAGCCGGCAGACATGCAGCCCTAAGCCCGTGCCCTGCTCGAATGAGTTTACCTTTTCAAACCGTTCAAAAATCTTTTCAGCCTTTTCCGCAGGGATTCCTATGCCGGTGTCAGTTACGGAGAAAGTGACAGTTTCCGACTTCTTATCAACAGAATAGTCGAGGATAATTTTGCCGTCATGCGTGAATTTGCAGGCATTCGACAGATAATTGTTTAGCAGTTGAAGCACCCGCTGACGGTCGGTGTTGAGGGTGAAATCAGTGTCGTGTGGTGAAAAGAGCAATTCGACGCCATTCTCTGTGCGCATCTGCATGCTGTCGTAGGCTTCGTGGCAAATATCATTGACAGAGCAAGGTTCAATGGAAGTCTGGATGTTGCCCGATTCCATTTGGGCAATATCGAACACATCACTTACCAATTTGAGCAGCAAATCATTATTTTTCAGAATGAGGGTGGCATATTCATTCTTTTCATCATTTTCAAGTTCAATTTCGGGGTCGGTAAGCACTTGCGTGAAGCCGACTATCGCATTTAGCGGAGTGCGGATTTCATGGTCCATATTCTGAATGAAAAGAGTCTTCATCTTGTCGGCCATAACCGCGTCGTTGCGGGCTTTCTCGAGCTTGTCCATCGTGTCGATGATTTTCAATTTCTCATCGGTCAGCTCCGTCTGTGATTTCTTTAGCGAAAGAGCGAGTTTCCGAGAACGTATCAAGTGCCTCCATGTGATGAAAAGGAGAATTGTCACAATCAAAAGAGCGACGATGGAAATAATAGTGTTGCGATGGCTTGAGTCCACTTCCTCCTGTTTTTTGTCAAGTTCAAGTTTGTTGACCTGTTGCGTAAGCCCGTTCACATCGTAGATGATTTGCAGCTCCTGAGCCTTTTCATTAACGTTGTAGCGTATGTCGGTCTCAAGGATGTCAATGTATTTAAGGGTATATTTCAGCAGGTCTTTGTCGTGCGTCATCAGGCCTATTTGTAGTCTATATTTCAAAACCATACGCATGAAATTCAGCCCTTCGTCGGAATCGTGCTTAATGCTCAAAAAATTGTCGATGTAGGGCTTTGCTTTAAGAGGCTGGTTGGTGGCAATGTAGTAGCGGATATAGGCGGAAGAGCCTGGAGAGTGCAGGTCATTATAAATTTCAGAGTTGGCATTTCCAAGCTGCTTCATCTTCTCAAATATTTTCATAATCTCCTTTTTAGAAAGATATGTGGTGTCCATAATCATGCGCCTATAGCAAGTGTAGCGATAAATGTCGAAACTTCGGTAGATACGGCCCTGCTTCCGATATTTATTGTCGAGTGAATCGAGAAATTTCAGATATTCCCTGTCGGCTTTCAGCGATTCCAGTTCCTTTCCGTGCAGGGCATAGAAATTCGGTGCCAACGAGAAATAAACGTTTGGAAGAATGCTCCGCCCATCGGCGGGGAGCAGCTTGACCAACTTCCCTAATTTGATGATGTAATCGGAATACATGTCGCAGGTGGGAATGTAGGATAAAGCCGACAGCAATTCCATAGTCTTCGTCGTTTCGGTGTAAATATCAGCGCTGCGTCCTGACTTGTACTGATTAATGATTTTTATCAGATAATCGGATTTGCTTTTCTTGTCCATCAGGACGAAAACCCTCACGGAATATTGATATTTCAGGAAAGCGGCTGCCTCTCTTTGTAAATTACTTTTCGGCAATGAATTGACATATTTGATGAAGTAAGCAATCGAATCGCTGTGGATTGTGTTAAGGTTGCGTATGGCTTCAAGTTGTGTCGGCACATCACCATGAGCTTTTGCGATGTTGAAAAGTATGCGGTAATAAGGGTGTGCTGCCTCTTTCGATGACGACAGGTCGATGATATTGTGGAGCAGAAACACTTGCTCGGAATACGGCGGGTGCGAAAGCAGTTTATGGACCATGCTTTCGGTCAACGCTTGACGGTTGATAGCCAGCATAGTAATATTTGGGAAAGTAAAAATGAAAAATAATATGAAAACAATATATTTCTTCATGCAAATCCTTACGTTGCCAATAATCAGGAATCATTCACTGCCAAAGATAATGAAATAAATCGTATAGTCAAATGGCAAACCGAATAAATGCCCATTCTATGTGGATAGAGGAGATGTGAACAGGAACCTTGAGCCAGAGGTATAACTTGTGTCGAGGCTAACCTCGCCATGAAGAGTCTTGGCAATGAGTTTGCACACATGAAGTCCCAATCCAGTGCCTTGTTCAAAAGCGTTCAACTTTTCAAAGCGGTCGAATACGGTTTCCGCTTTTTCGGCAGGAATGCCTATGCCAGTGTCGGTTACTGAGAACGTTACAGTTTTGGCCGATTCATCCACAGAGTAGTCAAGCTCAATTTTGCCGTGGTGGGTGAACTTGCAGGCGTTCGACAGGAAATTGCCAAGCAATTGGAGCACCAGCAGCCGGTCGGTCTTTATAGTGAAATCCTGATTATGCTCTGCAAAAACCATTGCGACATCTTTGTGGGCATGAGTTACCATGCCGGAGAAGGCCTTTTTGCAGATGTCGTTGAGCGAACAATCTTCTGTGTTGGCGTGGATGCTGCCTGATTCCATTTGGGCAATGTCGAACACATCGCTTACCAATTTCAGCAGAAGGTCATTATTTTTCAGGATAAGTTGGGCATATTCCGCCTTTTCGTTATTTTCAAGTTCAATGTCGGGGTCGGTTATTACCTGCGTGAAGCCAACAATGGCATTGAGCGGAGTGCGGATTTCGTGGTCCATATTCTGAATGAACAAGGTCTTCATCTTGTCGGCCATAACAGCATCGTTGCGGGCTTTCTCGAGTTTGTCCATCGTGTCCATAATCACTGATTTTTCCTCGATAAGGTCGTGCTGCGATTGCTTTAGCGATACGGCAAGTCTCTTTGACCTCAGCAGCTGCTTCCATGTGAAAAAGAGCAGAATCAGCACAATCACAAGAGCGGCAATGGAAATAATGGTGTTGCGGTTGCTCGAGTCCACTTCCTCCTGCTTCTTGTCGAGTTCAAGTTCGTTTACCTGCTGCGTGAGGCCGTTCACGTCGTAGATGATTTGCAATTCCTGGGCTTTTTCGTTCACGTTGTTGCTTATGTCACTTTCCAGAACGTTGATATACTGGAGAGTGTATTTCAGAAGGTCTTTATCGTGAATCATGATGCCGATTTTAATTCTGTTTTCCAAACATCTACGCAAAAAAGGTACATCGGAACTGTCGTTTTTAGTAAGAAGATGGTCGATATATGGCTTGGCCTTAAGAATCTGCCTCGTACTGATGTAATAATTTATCATTGTAATCGACCTTGGTGAAACCAGCTCGTTATGCACTTCAATATTTGTCTTTGAGAGCTGCGTGATTTTCTTGAACAGATTTTTTATCTCAGCTTGCGAGAGATAAGTGGTATCGGTCAGCATCCGCCTATAGATAGTGAAACGGAAAATGTCGAAATTTCGGTAGATTCTTCCTTCTTTTCTATATTTATTTTCAAGCCCATCAACGAATTTCAGAAATTTCAAGTCGGCTGTAAGCGACTCCTTTTCCATATTGTGCCTGCTATAGAAACTTGGTGCCAAAGAATAGTAAGTGTTTGGCAGGCAATTTCTGCCGTCGGCTGGCAGACGGTCGATGACCTTGCTCAATTTGCCTAAATAGTCATTGAAAAGGTCGTTGGTTGAAACGTAGGAAAGCGCTGACAGAAGAACAAGCAATTTTCCGGCCTGACTATAGATGTCGTTGCCCTTTTCCGTTTTGTATAGCTTTATTAGATGAACCAGATAATTTGATGCTTCCTTGTTGCTTTTTAAGCCGAATGTCTTGGAGGCATACATGTACTGAAGGAATGCGGCAGTTTCATTTCTGTCGTTGCTTGCCGGCAGGGTTTTGATATAGTTGATGAACATCGGCAAGGAATCAGTGAGAATAAGGCTGTGGCTACGGATAGCCTCAAGCTGCACTGGCACATCGTGATGAGCCTTTGCAATATTGAACAGCATGGCGTTGTAGCTGTGTGATTTGCGGGTATTTTGGCACAAGTCGATAATGTTGTGCAGTAATTTCACCTGTTCGGGGTAGGGCGGCTTTCTTCTAAGCTGTTCCAGCATATTGGCGGTCAATGCGTTTCTATCGTATGCGTAAGCTGAAGTGCAACAGCTTAAGCACAAGAGCAGGATGATAATAAACTTTGTCTTATTCATCGTGGAAAGCATGAACAACAATAAAAAATGCCACTGAATGCTTAATTGTGTCTATTTTTGCCAAAGGTAGGCATTTTTATCAAAAGGTTAAGTCTGTTCCCTCAAAATTTTTATGTAAAATATTATGTTCATGGCCATTTGATTGAGATGGGATGTGATTACGTTATCGGATGGACAAAAATGAATCGTGAGCCGGAAGTGTAGGACGTGTCGAGTTTCACTTCGCCGTGCAGAGTTTTTGCAATCAGTCGGCAGACATGCAGCCCTAAACCGGTGCCCTGTTCGAATGAATTCAGCTTCTCAAAGCGGTTGAAAATGATTTCAGCCTTGTCAACTGGGATGCCGATTCCAGTGTCGGTGACAGAGAATGTGACAGTTTTCAACTGCTCATCCACGTAATAGTCGAGCTTGATTTCACCCTCGTGGGTGAATTTGCATGCATTCGAGAGATAATTGCTTAGAAGCTGGAGTACACGCTGGCGGTCGGTGCTAAGCGTGAAATCGGTGATGTGCTGCGGAAAATGCATCTTCACCCCCTTTTCGGTGCGCGACGACATATCCTTTACGGCCTCGTTGCAAAGTGAATTGAGTGAGCACGGCTCAATAGCCATCTGAAGGTTGCCCGATTCCATTTGTGCTATGTCAAACACATCGTTCACCAGTTTGAGCAGCAAATCATTGTTTTTGAGAATCAGACTCATATATTCTTCCTTGTCTTCCTTTTCAAGCTCAATTTCAGGGTCGGTAATTACCTGAGTGAAGCCCACTATGGCGTTTAGCGGGGTACGGATTTCATGATCCATATTTTGAATGAATAGAGTCTTCATTTTGTCGGCCATGACCGCCTTGTTGCGTGCATCCTCAAGTTTGTCCATAGTGTCGAGAATCACGGATTTTTCTTCGATAAGCTCGTCCTGCGACAGCTTAAGGTTTGCAGCGAGTTTCTTCGACCGCTTCAGTTGGCGGAAAGTTATGCCAAACAGGATTATTACAAAGCATAGGGCAATTATTGCAATTGAAGTGTTACGCCGGCTTGATTTCACTTCAGCCTCTTTCTTTATGAGTTCAAGTTGGCTTACCTGCTGGTTAAGCCCGTTCACATCGTAAAGAATCTGCAATTCCTGAGCCTTTTCGTTGATGTTGTTGCTGATGTTGTCCTCAAGAAGTTTTATGTATCTTAGCGTAAGTGGCAGCATCCCCTTATCGTGAATCATAATGCCGATTTGAATCCTGTATTTCAGAAATTTCGGGAGAAACACTATCTCGTCTGACGACTTCTGAGCGAGATAGTTGTCGAGGTAGGGCTTGGCTTTCAGTGGTTGACCTGTTGCCATATAGTAACGGATATAGGCGGTGGAAGAAGGCGATTTGAGGTCTTCGCTGATTTCCTCGTTGTTTTTCGTCAATTCCTTCATTCGCCTGAATAAATCCTTTATTTCGGCTTGCGACAGGCAAGAGGTGTAGAGAAGCATTCGCCGATAGCTTGTGTAGCGGAACAGGTCGAAATTGCGGTATATGCGGCCCTGCCTGCGATAATTACGTTCAAGAATATTCAGAAAATTCAGGAAAGCCCGGTCAGCTTCAAGTGCTTCTTTCTGCATGTCGCGTTTTGAATAGAAATTCGGGGCGAGCGCGTAATACACGTTCGGGATTACATTCCGTCCGTCGGCTGGAAGTCGCTTGGTAAGCTCACCGAGTTGCCTCATGT
The DNA here is from genome assembly GCA_022484565.1 of Muribaculaceae bacterium. GTDB lineage: Bacteria > Bacteroidota > Bacteroidia > Bacteroidales > Muribaculaceae > JAKVKZ01. The sequence goes on along the minus strand of JAKVKZ010000036.1, from coordinate 1,784 downwards.
AATCCACCGACATACGGCATGTGGGAATATACGCCAAAGTTGACAGCAGAATCATGAGATTGCCTGCCTGATAATAAATATCGTTGTTTTTGCTGTTTCTGTATTGCTTGACAAGCTGTGCGAGATAATTTGATTTGTCCTTAGTGCTCATCACCAGATAATTCTTCAAGGCATATTGATACCTCAAAAAAGCAGCCGTTTCCTTCTGGTTATCGCTTTTGGGGAGCGAATTCACATAGTTGAGGTAAAAGATTATGGAGTCGGTATAGACATTATTCAGGTTGCGAATAGCATCAAGTTGAGTTGGCACATCGTGGTGTGATTTCGCTATTTTGAACAGCAGTGTGTTGTAGAAATGATTGCCTTTTGTGGTTTCGCTGAGGTCGATGATATTATAAAGTAATTTCACTTGCTCGCGGTACGCAGGATGCTTGACAAACCTGCCAAGGAGGCTGTCGGATAGGGCTTTCTTATTGATTGCCTGAACGCTTGCACCACAAAGAAAGCAAATGAGCAATATGATAATTAGTTTTAGTCTATTCACTATGTGAATTTAGATTATTGCAGCAAAAGATGCTCGTTTTTCTTTTCAAAGATAGATATAATTATTTATTTAGAGTGAAATTTATGAATATTTTTATTTCAAGGGGTGGATGAAAAGGAATCTTGAACCGCTGGAATAAGACGTGTCGAGTCTCACTTTTCCGTGTAGGGTTGCTGCAATGAGTTTGCACACGTGCAGTCCAAGTCCTGTGCCTTGCTGGAAAGAATTCAGCTTCTCAAAGCGGTTGAAAATTATTTCAGCTTTCTCGGCTGGAATCCCAATGCCGGTATCAGTAACGGAAAAAGTAACATTCTCGGCTGAGGAATCCACAGAATAATCAAGGATAATTTCGCCGGCAGCAGTGAACTTGCAGGCGTTCGACAGATAATTGCCGAGCAATTGAAGCACCAGTTTGCGGTCGGTGTTGATTGTTATGTCGGAGGCATGCTGCGGAAAGTGCATTTCCACGCCTTCGCTTGCCTGCGACGACATGGCGTTGACAGCCTCTTTGCACAGGGCGTTGACCGAGCATGGCTCTATCGCCATTTGGATGTTGCCCGATTCAATTTGGGCTATGTCGAACACGTCGTTCACCAGTTTCTGCAGCAAACTGTTGTTTCTCAGAATCAAGTCGGCATATTCATTCTTTTCTTCATCGTCCAATTTTATTTCCGGGTCGGTAATTACTTGGGTGAAACCGACAATAGCGTTAAGCGGAGTGCGGATTTCATGGTCCATGTTCTGAATGAATTGCGTCTTCTGCCTGTCGGCCATTACAGCATCGTTACGCGCCTTTTCAAGTTTGTCCATGGTGTCGAGGATTTTGGCCTTGTCATCGACGAGTTTTGCCTGCGAATTCTTCAGGTTTGAAGCGAGGCGTTTTGAACGTTTCAGTTGACGTAAGGTCATGACGAGGAGAATAATCACGATAATCAGAGCGATAATTGAAATTGTAGTGTTGTTATGGCTTGCGGTAATCTCCTCCTGCTTTTTTGCGAGTTCAAGATTGTTGACCTGTTGGGTCAATCCGTTCACATCGTAAATTATTTGCAGTTCCTCGGCCTTTTCGTTTATACTGTTTTTTATGTCGCTTTCGAGCGCATCTATATAGCGCAATGTGTAGCCCAGCAAATTCTTATCGTGAGTCATAAGGCCGATTTTTATGCGGATTCGTAGGCAGTTGCGCACAAACACTTTGTCTTCCACTTCATCACCGACGAGCATGCTATCAATCAGTGAC
>JAKVKZ010000035.1 GCA_022484565.1 Muribaculaceae bacterium | reverse complement strand
TCGCTCGATGAGAAATCGGTTACCAATATGGCTGTGCATGATTTGTTCGCATCGCTTTCCGACGGCACACTTGATTCAATTAATAATATTAATTGGCTCACCAAATTTGTTCTCGACAAGATTTCATCTTCCGCCTCTGGCGGTGGCTGGGACATTTTCACTAATATCGAATTTGATAGGGGCGCTTCGCTCTTCGCTTTCGCCGAGGAACTGACAAAGGAAAGATTCCGCGACACCCGCGATGCCATTGTGGATTATATGCGGAAGCACCTCCTCGAGGATTTTAAAAAAGAAATGGAAACGTTGAAGACTGATTCCAAGAAAGAAATTCTGGCTGCCGCAAATGGTTTTTGGACTTTGCTGGGCAATAAGGGCATAAATGAAGATAATGCAGGCGGAAAACTTCAATATTTCAATAAATTTAAGAACGTGAAATTTGCCCCTGATGATGCACTTCCCGAACCTTCTGATACGTTCCTGAATTCCTTGGATGCCGACGATGACAAATTGTTGAAAAAGGCAATATATAATAAGTTGTCGCCAAGTGATTTCGCCGCAATAAGGTCAAATATAAGCCGTGTGATTGATAATTGGGGAAAATATTTGTTTTCAAGTGCAATTATCGGCAATCTATATCAGTTCGGCTTGATGACTGAACTTATCAATTTCATTCAGAAAATCCGTGAGGAGAACAATATCATCCTCATTTCCGATACCAACGACTTATTGAAGAAAATCATCGGCAAAAGCGACACACCTTTCATTTACGAGAGGGTAGGACTTATGCTGAATAATTTCCTGCTCGATGAATTTCAGGACACTTCTTCATTGCAGTGGGAGAATCTGAAGCCTCTTTTGAATGAAAGCCTTAGCCGAAGCAACGATAATCTGATTATCGGCGATGTCAAGCAGAGCATCTATCGCTTCCGCAATGCCGATTACAAGATATTGCAGAACAAAGTGGATGCTGATTTTCAAGGACAAGTCAGCACAAGCAATCTCGACACTAACTATCGCAGTTGCGCAAATGTGATAAAGTTCAACAACACTTTCTTCTCCATCATCGCTGATAAATTGGGAGTAACTAATGTTTACGATAATGTGTGCCAGAAAACTCTTCCTTCGCACCCGGGCGGATATGTGCATCTCGAAGCTTTTGAGGACGGTAGCCGTGGCGCTGGCAAAGCTGAATTTGAGGAAAATGTGCTTGAAAGGCTTCCGCGTCTGATTGATGAACTGCATGGCCGTGGCTATCGCTACAGCGATGTGGCGGTACTGGTTAATTCCCACAAGGAGGGCGCTGAGATTATTGATGCGTTGCTGAAATATAAGGCCAAGTTTAATGCTGGTTTCGACATCGTTTCCAACGATTCTCTCCTGCTCAAAAATTCGCCTTCCGTCAGGTTCATCATCGGCAATCTCAAACTTCTCACTATGGTCACCAAGCCGCATGTTGATGAGGATATGCCCGTCGAGGGTGTTACTGAGAAAAAAACTCGGAAAAGTATTAATGAGAAGAAGTATAGGCTGCTTTGCAAGTTTGAGGAAAAGCTCAAGTCGGCCAATTCTTCTGGCGCTGACGGTGTTGGCACTGCATTGTCGGATTGTTTCAGTGAATATCCCGCCAACGATAGTGCTGATTCTTCCGCCGATGTCCGTAGCCTTCTGCACCACGAATCCGACGATTTGTCGTCGATTATCGACCATATCATCGCTTTGCTCCCTGATGATTCTATTTCCGATGATAATGCCTTCATTCATTCTTTTCAGGATATGGTCCTTGATTATTGCGCCTCTAATGTCGCCACTGTCACCTCGTTCCTGAAATGGTGGGACACTGCCGGCGAAAGTGCCTCCATCATGCTGCCTCCTAATGACAATGCCGTGAATGTGATGACTATCCATAGCGCTAAGGGCCTTGAATTTCCGTGCGTCATCATTCCTTTCTGCACTTGGGATTTGCATAAGGACGACAACACTCTCTGGCTCGAAAAGGCCGATATTCGAAAATGTGATTTTGACATTTCCGACAATGTTATTCCTCCTTATTTCCCTGTCTCTATGTCGAAGGCAAAGAAAATCCCTGCCTTGAAGCCTGTCGTTGATGATCATGGCACTGATGTTCTGATTGATAGCCTCAACAAGACTTATGTGGCTTTCACCCGTGCCGTCAACGAGCTGCACATTTTTTATATGGGAAAAGCAGGTAAGGAATCAAAAACCATCAGCGATTTCATCCATGATGTGATTGCTGTCGCTCCCGATGCTGAGTCTCCTTCCAGCGATGAATTCCGCACTGAATTCGATAAAGATCACACTGGAATGCGCATGGAGAGGCAGCTTGCCGACGATGGCTCCACGAAGGACGTTGAAGTTGATGTCACTTACACCTGCGTCGGTGAGCCTACGCAATGCACTCACAAGGCTGATTCCGATGGTGCTGAAATGGCTTCTTCGTCGGAGCATCCTCTTGGAGTTAAAATGCAGCCTTATTCGGTTGCCAAGTCAGCCCCTGATCTTAAATTGAAGAGCTATTTCTCCGAGCCTTCCGGCAAGTCCGAAGAAACCGTCGAGGGTGTGATGTACCACACCGTTTTCAGCCGCATCCGTTCCGCGCGCGATGTTGATAATGCCGTCAAATGGTGTCGCCGTCATGGCGTTTTGAGCCATGACAAGGCCGATGGCGATATTATTTCCGAGGTCAGCAATGCAGTCAATAAGCGTTGCGGTTGGTTTGCCGATGGCCTGACCGTCTATAATGAGCGGTCAATTGTCGCCGGCCACGACGTTCATCGTCCCGACCGCGTAATTGTCACTCCCGATGACCATGCCACCGTGATTGATTACAAGTTTGGTGAGCACAATGAGCATAACGATGCTGAATATTCCCGGCAAGTCAGTGGCTACATGGATCTTCTTCGCAATTCCGGCTTCACCGCCGTTGCTGGTTACATCTGGTATCCCTTCACCGATGAGGTGGTTTCCGTCAAATAGCACTTTCCAAGCCGTGTAGCATCAAAATTGCCGCAGCCGCGTTGTGCGGTGGAGGTTTTGGGGTTCCAGCCGGCAGTGTCAAAATCGTTTTTGCAAATAGAATATCTTTTCCGAAAATTCGGAAAGCATAAAAGCCTTCGTGGCAGCCTTTTCCCAAGGTTGCCATCACTGTTTTCCAGCCGTTAATCAAAAAATCGTCAGTTGAAGTTGCCTTTTTAGTATAAAAATCGTCAGTCTAAGTTCATTTTTTAATAGAAAAATAGTCAGTTGAAGTTTTTTTATTATATTTGCATGGTCATTTTATATTAGTAGATATGGAAATAATCAATCGACTTTTAAAGGATAAAATTGTTGAGCGGTTGCAGCCCGGCAAGGCTGTGCTGCTTTTTGGCGCTCGGCGGGTTGGTAAAACTGTTCTTCTAAAGGACATTTTAGGCTCGTTTCCTGGCCGTACGATGCTGCTCAATGGCGAGGATTACGACACTCTTTTGCTTTTGAAGGAGCGCAGCATTGCTAACTATTCGCACCTTTTTGGCGGAGTTGATTTGCTTGCGATTGATGAGGCCCAGAGCATTCCCGACATTGGCATGAAGTTGAAATTGATTGTCGATGAAATTCCGGGTATTAGAGTTCTTGCCAGTGGTTCTTCTTCCTTCGATTTGTTGAATAGGGCGGGTGAACCTCTCGTTGGGCGTTCCACGCAATTTATTTTGTCGCCTTTCTCCCAACAGGAATTATCGCAGAAGGAGGATTCGCTCACCGTAAGGCGCAATCTCGAATTGCGTATGCTGTATGGGGCGTATCCCGAAGTGGTTGCAATGGACGATACAGAGCAGAAAATCGACTATCTCAGGGATATTGTTGGCGCTTATCTGCTCAAGGATATTTTAGCCGTCGATGGCATCAAGAATTCGGAAAAAATGCGTGAATTGCTCCGCATGATTGCTTTTCAGGTGGGCAATGAGGTCTCTTACGATGAAATTGGCAGCGCGTTGGGCATGTCGAAGAACACTGTGGAGCGATACCTTGATTTGCTTTCAAAGGTTTTCGTCGTTTTCCGTCTTGGCGCTTATGCCAATAATTTGCGTAAAGAAGTGTCTAAGGCTGGTAAATGGTATTTTTGCGACAATGGCATCCGCAATTCCATTATCAGTGATTTTCGCCCTTTGTCTATTCGTCAGGACGCTGGTGCTTTATGGGAAAATTATTTGATAAGCGAGCGTTTTAAAGTTAAGGGCAATTATGCCCGTGCAGGCAACATGTACTTTTGGCGCACATTCTCTCAGCAGGAAGTTGATTTGGTTGAGGTCGAAAATGGCTCTTTGCAGGCATTTGAGTTCAAGTGGGGCAGTAAAATGCCCGCTGTCCCCTCTCAATTCATCTCATCTTATCCCGATGCTTCTTATTCTGTGATTAATCGTGATAATTATTTGAATTTCATTGGTCTGTGATGTAATCCCGAATCATTAGGAGGATTTTGATATGATTACTGTTAATGGCGTTGATCCCAAAATGATTGCTAACAATTTGGAACCTGCCCATCCCACTCATCCGGGCTTATTCATTAAGAATGAGCTTGTTGAACGTGGCATTTCCCAAAAGCAGTTGGCTGATAAATTAGGCATTTCCCCTTCTTTGCTTAGTGAGTTGCTTAATGGCAAGCGTGCGCTAAATGCTCCCACGGCTTTGCTCGTTGAAGCTGCGCTTGGCCTGCCGGCTGCCCCCTTGCTTTCTTTGCAGTCCGACTATAACATGCTGGTTGCGAAGTCCGACCGTAATTTCATGCAGCGTCTAAAGGCCATCAGCTCCGTCGCTGCCTTCTGAATCTTTTCCCTAAGTCTCCGTTTTCATTCCCATTCAATCCCCGCTTCCTCGCCGATGTCCATTTCCTCGGCGTGCCGTGCGTCAGGCCTATAACTTATCCCCATTCCCTCATAGGCCTTCGGCATTTTCAGCCGTCCGTGCAGCAAGTCCCACCGCGGTCTCCCGAAGTCGTACGATTCACGGCTCAGAATCAGCCTGTTCTGCGTGTAGTCAATCTCGTAATATCCTCCGCCGATGCACACGTCGCCCTCCTTCAGCAGGTCCTTGTGCATGTTCACCCTGCCGAGCCGCAGATGTCCGTCGTTTGTAATAATGAATTTTTGCTGCAATTCCGTTTAGCTCCTTTCTATCTTTTAGCCCTGTCAAGAGCGTCGGCCGCCCTGCGCATATACGTCTGTGCCTTGTCCCGTGAGTTGTTGCCCCAACGGGTGTACATGTCCGCCTTTTCAGTCGAGTTCTTGGCCCATTGCTGGTAAGTCTTCACTTTGTCGTAATTCTTGTGTTCCGAGTAGTATTCCGCCTCCCGCAGATAGCCCTGGGCTTGGCGGTTGTAGTATTCCGCCTCCCTGTCGTAGCCGTCCGCCTGACGCGTGTAATATTCCGCCTCACGCTGATACGAGCGCGCCTGATTCATGTAATAGTCATCCTGTGCTGCCATCGTCATGAATCCCGTCATAATCAATACGATAATCATTAATTGTTTCATAGCTCATCAATTTTTTGTTTGTTAAGATTTTGTGAATCCATACTATATTTTTCACTACAAAAATAACACATATTTTTCCGTTTACAAACATTTCCCCCACTTTTTTTCGCACTTTCCTCATTCCGCCATCCTCACAAATTCTTCTTCATTTAGCACCGTTTTTTTCATATTGGCGGAAATTGTTGTACCTTTGTCTTCCAAATTTGATTTAAAGTAACAATGGGAAAAATTATTTTGACAGGCGACCGCCCAACGGGCAAGCTCCATCTGGGCCACTATGTTGGCTCACTCCGCCGCCGTGTCCAGTTGCAGAATGCGGGCGATTTCGACCGCATGTTCGTCTTTATGGCCGATGTTCAGGCCCTCACCGACAATGCCGACAACCCTGAAAAAATCCGTCAGAACATCGTCGAGGTAGCCCTCGATTACCTCGCTGCCGGCCTCGACCCCGAAAAGTGTACAATCTTCATCCAAAGCCAGATTCCGGAACTCTCCGAACTCACCACCTACCTCATGAACCTTGTCACCGTCTCACGTCTGCAGCGCAATCCCACCGTCAAGACCGAAATCAAAATGCGCAATTTCGAAGCCAACATCCCCGTAGGCTTCTTCTGCTATCCAGTCAGTCAGGCTGCCGACATCGCCCTCTTCAAGAGCACCACAGTGCCCGCCGGCGAAGATCAGGAGCCAATGCTCGAGCAGACGCGCGAACTCGTCCGCCGTTTCAATTCCACCTACGATAATGTCCTCGTCGAGCCTGAAATCATGCTCCCCACAAATCAGGCCTCCTTGCGCCTCCCCGGCACCGACGGCAAAGCCAAAATGAGCAAGAGCCTCGGCAACTGCATCTACCTCAGCGACTCAGCCGACGACGTTTGGCAAAAAGTCCGCAGCATGTACACCGACCCCGACCATCTTCGCGTCGACGACCCGGGCAAAATCGAAGGCAACACCGTCTTCACCTATCTCGATGCCTTCTGCACCGACGACGACTTCGCCCAGTTCTGGCCCGACTACGCCAATCTCGACGAATTGAAGCAGCACTACATGCGCGGAGGCCTTGGCGACATGAAATGCAAGAAATTCCTCAACGGCATCATCAACCGCATGCTTGAGCCGATGCGCGTCCGCCGTCATGAGTTGGAGCAGGACATCCCCGCCATATTCGACATCCTTCAGCGCGGTTCCGAAGCCGCCCGTGAAGTAGGTGCCCGCACCATGGACGAAGTCCGTAAAGCCATGCGTATCGATTATTTCCACGATTCCCAGCTCATCCAGCAGCAGTCCGACAAATATCGTCAGAAATAATCCCCATCATCCCATCATAAAGTCATAAAAAAGTGAATCTTCATGCCTTCTATGAAGATTGGAGGATAGCTATGCGCAATTTATGAATATATTTTTCTTTCAGCAAGGAATTCGTTAAGGGATATTGTAGTAATTCCAAGACCGAGAGCTTTTGACTGTAAAAGTCTATCAGAAGTGAGAAGTATAGGATGAATATTCTCTTGCTGATATTTCAGTGCAACTGACAAGATCAAACAATCTGCTTTTTTGACATCAAATCCAGTTGGAAGTAGCGAAGTATCGCTTGCCTCCAATTTTGAATAGTTGTTCATGAAAGCTTTGTTTATATTTCTTATTGCATCATTGAGCGATTTCTTATTGATACTTTGTTTCAGTTTTAGACTATCAAGTTCCTCCAATACTGTCGTTGGTATTATCACTTTATATTTTCCAACTTTAGATATAATTGTTGGGCAATTAATAAAAACATTTGTGTCAATAACGAAGATGTTCTCTTTACCTTTATCAATTTCTTTTAAAAATCTTTCTTGAAGTTTGATTTTGCCTATTACTGTAACTCTCATGTCCCCAGCAGAAATAGTTTGGACTCTTTGAGGTTCAAAAGCAGCAAACTTACCTTCATTAAGCTTTAGAAGAAATTTACGGACTTCTATAGACATGTAATTCTTAAGAATTTTTGTGTCAGCTACTAATATGGTGCTTAATTCCGCTCGGGATGTAGCGACATTAAACAGTTCATTCTCTAAAGAATAGCCAACAGAAGCATTCGGTATGAAGAAAATCGTGTAAGCAACCGTTTCTCCCTGAATTCTATCAACAGTTTCAATCTTAAGATTGTCTGGAATTTCTTTCGTACTAAGTTTGGTAAGGAATTTCTTTTGTATCTCTTTTATGGACTCTTTAAACTTAGATATAATGGCTATCTTAGCTTTTGGCGTATCCTGAAGCAATTTTTCCGTTAAATCATATATTGTGTTTATTGCATTTTCAGGCTTTTTGTCACCTATTTTAAGTTCTAAATCAACTAATATAGGTCCACCTGCAGGATTTATCTCAGTAATGGAAGACTTTATTTCTTGTGCCTTAGATACGGAATTTAGAGTATTATTATAGAATATACCAGTGAAATCAGCACCGCGTTGTGTAAGCCGGTATGTATCGCATAGCATATATTCTGGCATTTTAATACTATTGCAAAGTGTATCAAAGCCCTTGATTATTTCACTCCATCCACGTTTATTAATTATGTCTTCATTGGTTTGTACGATTGGTGCAAGTTGCTTTTGATCACCAATCCAAATAACTTTTTTGCCTAATTTTTTGGAAGCAGCTATCATTGGTAATAATGCTTGGCTTGCTTCATCCACGATAATATAATCAAAAGGAATATCTTCAACTATATTTTTAGCCCACCCGCTTGAAATATAAAAAGTCGCTAAGGAAAGAAATCCAGATGCAGCATTACACACATTCTCAACGTTAGAAACAAGCATTGGCAATTCATGCTTTTCATCAATGGTAAGATTGGCTTTGGAGATTCTCCCTATTTCTAATATTTCTTTTAAATCATCTTTAGAAGCAAGCGCTTTTAATGCTTCATTTGTTAGAGATGTTACTAATACACTTTTCTTCTCATTCAATAGCTGGGCTATCAATTTAGCCATTCTTGTGGTTTTTCCTGTGCCGGGAGGCCCTTGAACCACTACGGTGTCATGGCTTTTCAACTGTTCATTAATAAGTATATTTAAATTCTCTTTATATGAAACCTTTATTGGATGCCATATACTTTCCGATGGAGAGTCAAAGTCCAAAATAGATTTTGTTGCCTCACAGGATGTGTCCTTAATTATTTCATTCAGATTAAGAAGATATTTTAGGGGAGGATCTTTGGGACCAAAAGCGATAACTGGATTTTGTTTTCTTAAAACATCAGCAAAGGTAATTGTCAGATTCTTAATGCCAACTAAACAGAATTCAGGGTCATCTGCTTTGGATAACCATGCACAATAGGCATCAGAGTATTCACTTTGAAATTGTTCACGTAAATCTGCCCATGAGCATTCTCCCCAGTTCTTGAAACTGCCCATTGTGCCTATAAAACATGATGCTGTCCAAAACGAGTTCTTTTGAGGCATATTATCAGAAATCCGCACCTTGAATATAGCGAATTCATCTTTAAAAGCAACAAATTTACCCACAAATACTTTGCCACGCTCTTTTAATATAGTTGCTTTTGTTGTAATTAAGCTACCATATTCTCTCATCTGAGTGTCATACTCGGTCTCAATGAAATTCTGATAATCTTCTCTTTTAAATCTCATAATTATATGTCGTTGTCTGTAGTTTCTCCTTGAATACCCGACTGCTTAGCATGAATATCAATTGCTCTTCTTGCATTACCGGATATATGGAATCCATTAAAATCAAAGTGTAAGTCTGTAAAATAATGAAGAATTTCTGCAAATTGAGAAACTTTTTCAGAGAATTTCTTATTATCGAGATTTTCAGAGTTGAAAGAAATAGAAATGTTAGATTGATTCATTACCAAATCACCTTGAGGGACTTCTACAATATCGAACTCCTCATGTATTTTTGTATATACTAATAATTTGGCTTCTTTTTTTACTATCCATTCCCATTCTTCTGGATTGATTTTGAATTTAGCATTATGCGATTTATAACTCTTCAATACCAATGATATTTCCTTACCTGTTTCACCAGTGACAGTAACAGCTGAGAAATTGTATGGTTTGCCATTTTCATCACATTCGCCATAATTATCTGGAAATTTCCAATCAGGGCGAACTTCCATTAACTTCTTCTGCGCCTCAAGCTGAGCTTCAAATTGCTGTCTTTTTGATGCATTATCGTTTCCTGCCTCTGAAAAATCAACAGCTTTGCCTTCAGTTAATGCTTTAATGCGCTCTTTCAACTTTTCGTTCTCTTCTTGAAGTTCTTTATTCTTAGCGCTTAAATCCTTAATATCATCTATATGGTCAGCGAGGCCCAATAGTTGCTCTGTGGTAAGATTATTCTTCAAATTTTGAAGTTGATGCCTTTCTGCAATTGTCCAAACCACATTCATGCTTATGGAGTCTTTTATTGGGTACACCTTTGGAAAATGATTGGCATCAAACAGATCCTTATGATCTTCTCCCCAATCTTCTATAAGAAGTTTGGCAGCTTTCTTAAAAGAATTTAGTTCCCAGTTTTTTGGATTTTCGTATAAATCTTTTATTTTTCCGTCGATATAAACATATGCATCAGTCAATGTCTTTTGTTCTGATAATGTAGCCGAGCATCTATTGTCTATCAAAATATTATAATAATTCTCGTCATCCTTATCCGATACTAACTCAATTATATCTTTTAACTGTTTATCTATATTTTCACTTTCTTTATACAGATACTTTCTTTTTACAATATTTCCCTTTTGATTTGGATATATTTGTTCTTCAATGAGTTTGCAATGTCTTTTTTCTAAATATTTATATAGTACATTGAGATTTATTAAAAGCGTTTCCTCGTCAGTCTCAAGTTTCTCGACTAATTGTTCCAAATTAGGGTTGTTTTTTAAGAGCACAATAATATCCCAACAAATAAACCAATTAATTCTATGCCATAATTTTTTATCTGTGAACTCAATCACATTGTCATTTTTTGTGCAACTTTCGCCAAGAAAGAATCTGGCAATATCTCGTAGAGCCGTCTGTGTTTCTTGAGTTCCGTCTGATTCTGAATTTGGTAGAATTTGTATTAAATAGCGTGCTACTTGTCGTATGGAATCATCGCTATAGTTACGGTAATACCCGTAGCTATAAACATTGTATTGGTAAATCCTGCTGTCTTTCCCATCTGTCTTTTCTTCTAAATCGTCTGCGAAATCTGATATGTTCTTTGAATTAGTTATCCCCATTGCTTTTGCATTGATGCTGTTATCAAGGAGACTGTCCTTATAGTATAGACCGACATTGTTAAATACATCATCCTTTAGAATATCAGGAATTCCATTATCAATGAATAGTTCTTTAGATTTACAAAAATTTCCATTTTGGTTGGGTAGAATTGCTGCCTCATTCATCTTGGAAAGCGTTATTTCTAAACTGAATATAGCATCGTTTAGCCATTTTGCATTTAAACCAGTAGGTAAGGCAGAAAGTGATTTTTTCGATTCTAATGTCTTTATAAATAAATTTATTAGCCATTGGTCCGTGGCTTCCCATGCATATTTAGTCATGGAATTTTCAACTGTAGAATTTAGATCTGTTAACTCAAATAGTTCTTTTATTATCGTGAAAATACGGTTGCGTTTTATGATGAAATCCTGCTCATATTTCGTTGAATCAGAAATAATAATTGAAAATAAAGGCTTGAGCCTATTCAACTTTTCCATATCTGATGACTGTGTTGTGGATTCATCTATTATTGCCTTTGCTAAAGAATTTGCTTTAGCGGAATAACTGTTGGAATTAAATTCGTTCTCTAATTTTACAGACGTTATTCTCCTATGGAGTAAAAATGGCCTCATGTCTTCGCCTATTTCTGCCAGCATATTCAGTATGCCATCGCTCACGCCTTCGCCTTGCTTAAAATCTTTTTCATCCCTTTTAAGAAATTTTCCATTCATATTTGGTAAAAGCGAATAATCTTTTAATAGAAGCTCATTTTGGGATAGAATGAATTCCAGCAAATTGTTATACCAAGTATATAAATCAATGTTGTCTTTCGTTTGAGGGTTGGGGACGATATTAATGGAATCTATTGAACCTTTTGATTCAATATCCTTGCACACTTCTGTCGTATCCCATAATTTTATTGAATCGTCTTTCCAAAGCATTTGAGACCATTCTGTATTGTTGGTAACTAATTGTTCTGGATATAAATAAGACAAGATTGAAAACAATTTATTCTCTGCCTCTTTTGACTTTTCTTTTATTATTATGCATTCAGACAGCTTGCGTAAACTTTCACCAGGCATTGATATATAAGGTTGCACAATAGGACTTTCAATAAGAATCCCTTTAAGTGAGGATATGATTTTATCATAATACCATTTCTTGTCCAACTTGTCGTGATCCTTTGTTGATTTTAGCCCATTAGCTAAATTAAAGAAGTTATTGAATGCATTTTTAGATAGATAGTTAATGAGCATTTCAAACATTGCTGGAACTTTTTCCAGAATTTTCTGATTAATGCCAACTTCTGTTATTGTGCCTTTCTCTTCATCTTTCGTAAGACCATTAAGAATTAAACTTTGCCGTTCACTGTCAGGCTCAAAATCTGGGCTGTCAATGAATATTGGCATTTGGATCTGTGACTCAATTCCTACCAATGGGAAGACGCAAAATAATGATGTGCTTTGTCCAGTACTTATTATATTATTGTTATCATTTATCTCACATGCAGCTTTAATTCGTATAGACCTTTGCGTTTTATATTTTTCTGAAAGCTCGGCATCTTCTGATTTAGAGCTACAATAGATAAATGTACGAACAGAAGATTTATCATCAACGTTTATTTTGAACTTGGCAATTCTAACATCATCAGATAAAACGCCTTCTTCGACCCTTTCAATTGTTGTTAACTCTCCATTATCTATTAATTCCACAGAAGATAATTCTTTACAGAACAGGAAAGTCTGAGAAATATTATCTTTAAAATTTTCTTTTCCAAGTTGTATTGCAAGTCGTCCAGAATCTGAGTTCACATGATATGTGTAAGTAGTCCATTCAAACGGTTTATCATAATAAAACTCGGATTTTCGCATTTTTTCAAGACCATCAAGTAATTCTTGCTCAGTAAATCCATCTCGATACATGGTGACAGAAAAACCATTAATTGTATCATTGTCTCCATAAATATTACTTTCTATCGAAACTATTTTTGACAAACAATGAGTCGTAAGAAAACCAGTTCCAAATCTACCTGTACTTTCATCATTTTCCTTATCCTCACTATATTTGTATAGCAAGCCAAGTCTTGCGTCAGCAGTAAATGGGTTTCCATTGTGTTGGAACTTAACACAGTCACCATCAATGCTGATTTTGATTTTTATTGTATTTCTGTTTTTATCGTTTGCAATTGTATCTTTTGCATTTTGTATAAGTTCCCAAATCCATCTTTTCCTATCAATGTCATTAGGTTGATTAAGCTCTCTTAAACGCTTACTTACATTGCTGATATACATCTTATCAAGCAACTTGTCTAATGCTTTTGCTGTTGCTTTTGGTGCAGGAATTGTGCTTTTTGATTCTGACATTTTATTTAGATTTATGTTTTATGACTTCAAATTTACTAAAGTAATTTGATATTCTTCCTTTTTGATGAGTGGAAATTGCGAAAATTAGTCTTTTATGATAGATTAGACATAAAGTAAATTAATATCATGGCTAAAGTATTATAGCCAATCTGCTAAATTTACTGTATTTGCCAACTTTCATTATGATTGCTTTTCTAAAAAATGCTCCGTATTTTAATCCCATCAGCCACATCAGCCCCAAAATCAAATGTGCCCCATTCACTATTAACCATTAATTTTTTCCCATTTTCTTGCACCCGCCATATAACGATGTATTATCTTCGCGCGAAAACACTATCCATGAAAGCCAACCAATCACAAACAGCACACCTCCAATTCCCCGCATCATCAAAAATGCACCAAATGAAAATAATGAGCAAAACACGCAAAATAAAATCAAAAGGAATCCTGTCCCAACTGTCCCACCAACTTCACAATGTCCCACAAATCCACAAAAGCATTAATTAACTAATAATCAGCTATTTAGCAGGCCAATTTTCCCATCCCAAATTCCCGAAAATTATAGTGAAAAACTTTGTGGGACACTTCACCCACAAATCAGTAAATCAGCCATTTATAAGCCAAAAACTGTCCCACGTCCAGCATCATTCAATCCAAAAATCAGCAAAATCAAAAGAATCCCCGAAAATCAATCATCTAATAATCAATCAATTGCCACACTCATCCCACTGTCCCAATATCACGAAAAATATAGTGAAAAACTTTCTGGGACACTTCATCCACAAATCAGTAAATCAGCCACTTGCAAGCCAAAAACTGTCCCACGTCCCACATCATTCAATCCAAAAATCCGCAAACTCAATAAAATATGAAAAAAATCAATCATCTAATAATCAGTCAATTGGCGCATCCGTTCCCTTGTCCCAACATCGCGAAAAACATAGTGAAAAAATTTGTGGGACACTCACACGAATCCCCAATCAATCAGCCCATTAAGAGCCAAAAAATGTCCCACGCATTTTGCCATTATATTCCCTTAACCGAAACTTCAGCCCCACATACGAAAAAAATCACTATCTTTGCACCTCATAAAACATTAAGAATTATGTCAATCGATAACATACTTTCGCAAGCCACTGCCGATGCCGTTAAGGCGCTTTATGGTGTGGATTTTCCGGCTGAAAAAATTGTCCCGCAAACCACCAAACGCGAGTTCGAGGGCAATCTCACAATCGTCGTCTTTCCCTTCGTCAAGGCTGCCCGCAAGGCTCCCGATGCAGTTGCTGCCGAAATAGGGGAGTACCTCGTCAAAAATTGCGATGCCGTCAAGGCTTTCAATGCCGTAAAAGGTTTCCTGAACATTGTCATCGAACCTTCTTTCTGGGCAAAAGTCCTGACCAATATCGCCGAAACTGCCGATTACGGTTTCCGCAAGGCCTCCGCCGACAGTCCGCTGGTGATGATTGAGTATTCTTCGCCAAACACCAATAAGCCACTGCATCTTGGCCATGTCCGCAACAATCTTCTCGGTTTCAGCCTCGCCAACATCATGAAAGCGAATGGCTACAAAGTTGTCAAGACCAATATCGTCAACGATCGTGGCGTGCACATCTGCAAGTCGATGATTGCCTGGCAGCGTTGGGGCAATGGCATCACACCCGAAAAGGCCGGCAAGAAGGGCGACCACCTCATCGGTGATTTCTATGTGCTTTTCGATCAGCATTACAAGGCTGAAATGAAGGAACTTCAGGCCAAAGGCATGAGCGAGGAAGAGTCAGCTAAGGAAGCTCCGCTCATCAAGGAGGCTCACGCCATGCTCGAAAAATGGGAGGCTGGCGATGCTGAAGTCCGCCGAATCTGGAAAATGATGAACGATTGGGTTTACGCTGGTTTCGACGAGACTTATCATCGGCTTGGCGTTGACTTCGACAAGATATATTATGAGAGCAACACCTATCTCGTTGGTAAGGAAAAGGTTCTCGAAGGTCTCAATAGCGGTCTTTTCTTCCGCAAGGACGATGGCTCTGTTTGGGCCGACCTCACCGCTGATGGCCTCGACCAGAAGTTGCTTCTCCGCAGCGATGGCACTTCCGTCTATATGACTCAGGACATCGGCACTGCCAAGCTCCGTTTTCAGGATTTCCCTATCGACAAAATGATTTATGTCGTTGGCAATGAGCAGAATTATCACTTCCAGGTGCTTTCTTTGCTCCTCGATAAACTTGGATTCAAGTGGGGTAAGGACCTCGTGCATTTCTCTTATGGCATGGTTGAATTGCCCGAAGGCAAGATGAAGTCGCGTGAAGGCACTGTCGTTGATGCCGACGACCTTATGGACGAGATGATTTCCACTGCCCGCGCCACTTCCGCCGAACTTGGCAAACTCGATGGCTGCACAAAGGATGAGGCCGACAATATCAGCCGCATCGTTGGCATGGGCGCGCTCAAATATTTCATCCTCAAGGTTGACCCTCGCAAGAACATGACTTTCAACCCAAAGGAATCAATTGATTTCAATGGCAACACTGGCCCGTTCATCCAGTACACCTACGCCCGCATCCAGTCGCTCTTGCGTAAGGCTGCTGAGGCTGGCGTGAACATGGATTTCACTCCGTCAATCGAGCCGAACGATAAGGAAATATCACTTGTTCAGCGCCTTGCTGATTTCCCTGCAATTGTCGCTGAAGCTGGCCGTTCTTACAGCCCTGCTCTCATCGCCAATTTTGTTTACGACCTTGTAAAGGAATATAATCAGTTCTATCACGATTATTCCATGCTCAAGGAATCTGATGAGAATGTCCGTGCCTTCCGTCTGCGCCTTTCAGCCACCATCGGCGACATTATTCGCCGTGCCACTGGTCTTCTTGGCATCGAGGTGCCCGACCGCATGTGATATTATGTATTATTAAGAACTTTAATATTGACTTTTCATTTTTGAATGAGTATCTTTATACTCGATTTGTAAAATAATAATTTTAATCAATTATGTACGAGAACAACGATTATAATAATTTTGGTGGTTACAATGTTGACGCTCAGCGCCAGCAGCAGTCCACTCTCTCGGTCTATGCTTCACGCGTAATGCGCCGTGTCTATCTCAAAATGACATTGGCTCTCGTGGTTACGGCATTCACAGCTTTGTTTTGCGTTTCCACTCCTTCTGTCATCATGGCGATTGTAACTAACCGTATTCTGTTTTGGGGCTTGATAATCGGTGAACTTGCGCTTGTCCTGTTCCTCTCCGCCCGTATCGATAGGATGAGTGAGAGCATGTCAACTTTGCTGTTTTATGTCTATGCTATCGTAAATGGTGCGGTGCTTTCGATCATTTTCTTGGTTTACACCATGAGTTCCATCGCTCTCACCTTCTTCATAACCGCTGGTGTGTTTGGTGCGATGAGCATTTATGGCTACTTCACTAACCGCGACTTGACCAAAATCGGCTCGTTCCTTTTCATGGCGCTTATCGGCTTGATTATCTGCACAGTCGTCAACATATTCTTGAAGAGTACGGCAATGGATTGGCTGATAAGTTTCGTTGGCGTGGCAATCTTTATCGGCCTCACGGCTTGGGACACTCAGAAAATCAAGCAATGGGCAGCAATGAGCGATGGCAACAGTGCCGGCAAAGTCGCCACGATGGGTGCTTTGAGCCTCTATCTCGACTTTATCAACATCTTCCTCTATCTGCTCCGCTTCTTCGGCCGTTCCAATTGATGAATGTATCCATTTTCAGCCAAGTTTTTTTGATTCATGAAATCGGCTGAATGTCAATTATATAATGTGCCTTGCAGGATTTTTTAACGTATTATTCGCCTCATTTTGATTTTATAATCTGTTCTGCGAGGCCCATCATTTTTTTAAACTAATACCTGCCAATCTTGTCAAATCATTAAAATTAACAAGATTATGAAAATTATGAAAAACGTTATATTGCGGATTGCCCTTCTGGCAGTTCTTTCAGTTTCCTGCACTTCCTGCTGGATGCTTTACGATGATTATTATGATGATGGCTATGGTTACGACAATGGCTATTATGATTCAGGTCGTGGTCGTGAAGTCCCTCCTCCTCGTCATCATGGCGGAGGCGATGGTGGTGGCTACTATCAGGGTGGCAATCAAGGCGGCTACAGTAATCAGGGTGGTTATGGCGACCAAGGTGGCTACAGCAATCAGGGCGGTGGCTATCAGAATAGGCGTCGTTAGCAACTGTGCTGCTTGATTTCTGTCAGTTTAGTTTGCTTAGTGCCCGATGATGTATCGGCTGAAAGGCAGGCAATAAATGATTCTGATTACTATGTATGTCAGTACGAATCCTGCCACTGCGCAAATTATTCCGTCGGTCAGTGCCGGCAGTGTTCCGAGGTATTTTTCAGCCAATGGCCACACTATATGCCTGATTACAAGCATGTGTCCAAGGTATATTCCGAATGTGCAGATTGATAGGCGTGTCATGAATTTGGTCGTATGGTGAGGTCGGTTGTCGTCAATGTCTTTGGGCGTGAACCTTTGCACGAAGGTATAAATCAATATCCCCATCAGTATCGTGTTTATTCCCATGTCGCCGGTTACCATTGTCAGTTGGTCGTGGAAATCAAGATATTTGCATTGGAACAGGAACACGAACAGCGGTAAGCCAACGCAGAACACTGCAAAGGCCGTAAAGAACTTCCACCAGTGCTTTTTGGTGAATATAGGCAGTGGATAGTTGTGCAGGTAATATCCCAGCACCACGTATCCAAGGTAGTTGGCGAACGATGAGAACATGTTGTGCTGCAGGTCTGGTGCCATGAAGAATCCTCCCATATAGGGTACAAGAGAGGCTATCATCCAGATGCAGAGGTAATATTCCGTGTATCGTTTACCCATTGCGGTAAGGCATTTCGACAGTACAGGCATGAACATATAGAATGCTGCCATCATGTACACGAACCACAGTTTCGACTCTACTGGGTTGAATGGTATCGAAAACAGGTATCTGTAGAATGTTCCGCGCAGAAGTGTCTTTCCGTTTTCTGGTTCAGTGCCTGTAATCAGCATTTCTGCCAGATACACCGCGCTCCAGATTGCCAATGGAATGAGTATCACCTTCAATCGGTGCGGTACGAATTCCCTGAGCGACTTCTTCACAGGCAGCAGCAATGCGCCCGAAAGCATAAAGAAGAGCTTGCTGCAAATGTTGATTATCATCAGGTACACCGCATAAGTGTAGTTTCCGTCGAATTCGGCGTAGCGGTGGTTTGGGGCGTGCATTAGCAGTACGAAGGCGCATGCTATCACGCGCAAAGTGTCAAGATAGTGTATCCGTTTCCTTGATTGTCCTTGTTTAGTCATTCTTCCGATTTCTCCATTTCTCTTTGGCTATTCTTTCTCAATCAGCACTGTGGCATAAGCCGATATTCCTTCTCCGCGACCGGTGTATCCCAGCTTTTCAGTGGTGGTCGCTTTTATGGAAATGTATTCGGCCTCACATTCAAGGCATTTGGCTATCACTTCTTGCATCAATGGGATGTGCGGGTTCAGTTTTGGTTGTTCAGCGCATATCGTCATGTCGGCATTCACTATCTTGTAGCCTTTCTCTTTCACAAGGCGGTAGCTTTCGGCCAGCAGCTTTTTGCTGTCAATTCCCTTATATTTAGGGTCAGTGTCAGGAAAGTGGTAGCCGATATCTCGGAGGTTTGCAGCCCCGAGCAGTGCATCGCATAGGGCATGGAGCGCTACGTCGGCATCGCTGTGGCCAAGTAGTCCCTTTGAATAGGCTATTTTCACTCCGCCTATCCATAAGTCGCGACCTTCCACAAGACGGTGGACATCGATTCCTGTTCCTACCCGTATCATTGGCGTTTCAGTGTTGGTTATCTCTTCTTTTTTCCGCCTCCTCCGCCACCGAACAGGTCTTTAAGTCCGTCCATGTCGAATGAAAGTGTAAATCTGAGTGTCTGGTCAAGTGGGCTGCTTTGCGCGGTTGCTATCATGTAGGCAGCGTCAAGCCGGATTACATTCAGCGAGAATCCCGCTCCGAATCCGAAGTATTGGCGGTTGCCTTTGGTTTTGTCCTCGTGGAAGTAGCCGGCACGAAGGAAGAACTGTTGGTTGTAGTTGTATTCGGCACCTACCGAGTAGTTGATTTCTTTCAACTCTTCTTTTGCTCCGCCTGGGGCATCATGGAATGAGTCGAATATTCCGGAAATCGACGATTTGTCCTTCCATTCCTGAAGGGCTGTCTCGTAGTCGGTTTCAGTGTCATAGTCATCAAGCCTTGGTCTTGTAGGAACAAGTAGCTTGTTGGCATCAACTGAGAGTGACAGATTATGATAATCAGCAAGGGGGAACGTGAAAGTGGTGCCAAACTTCAGGTTGGTAGGCAAAAATGCTGGGTCTGTACCGCCATTATAGGAGACCTTTGAACCGATGTTGGAAATGTTCATACCCCACGACCACTGGCATTCATTGTTGCCTATAACTGGATAGGTAGTGTAGTAGCCTGAGATGTCAACGGCAAATGCCGATGCTCCTTTGGTGGTTTCGCTTGAAGTCCCGTCGCTGTAGCCGAGGTCCGAGTAGATATAGCGTAGAGCCACACCCATTGAGAACTTCTCCGACAGTTTTCGGGAGTAGCCCAAGTCAAACGACATTTCGTAAGGGTTGATTGTTGATGTTGTGTTGCCTTCACCGTCGGTCATCGGAACTTCTCCTAACGAGAAGTAGCGGAGTGAACCACTGAAAGCTTGGTTGTCACCGCTGCCCACTTTCCAATATCCAGCCAGATTGGCGAGGTAAATGTCATTTACCAGTTTCCTCAACCAAGGTGTGTATGAGAGGGATGCTCCTGCTTGGCTATAGGCGAAAGCGTATTTCGACGGATTCCAGAATTGGGAGTTGACATCAGGGTCGGTAGCGGCACCGATATCACCCATTGAAGCACCGCGTGCATCAGGAGCAATGCTCAAGGATGTAACGCCGGTAGATATTGGGTTGAATTCGTTCTTTGTGTCGTCGGCAGCTTTAGCTGTAGAGAATCCTGCCAGAATTATCAACGACAGTATAAGTGATTTGCTTGATATATTCGTCATTAAAATGTAGATTTACTTGTCTATTAGATAAAACTATAATTCAGCCCTTTTATTGTACAGCCTCTAAAAAAAGAGGCGCACCTCTGATGCGCCTCCTCATATCTACATAATTTGATTTTACTTGTCGATTACTATAATCTTGCCCATGTTCGTACCGCCATATTGGTTGCCGGCAGTAACTGTGCCGTAGAAGCGGTAGATGCCTGATTTCACTCTGTTGCCGTCATTACCGGTCAGATTCCATTCGTATGGGAATGTGCTTGTAGCCTTGCTCCATACTGTGTTGCCTGTGGCATCGAGTACATGGATGGTAACTTCAGGGTTGGCCTCGGAGAACTCGTGGGTGTAGCTGAATGTAGCCTTCTCATTTACTGGAGATTCAGCCACTGTGAGGGTTGAATTGGCAGCTTCAGGCTGGACGAAGAAGGAAATTGAACGGGATGCAGTGTTGCATGATATGTCGGATACGGTGAACTTCAATGAGTGAAGTCCGTAGCTGAGTCCAGAAATCGGGAATGAGATGTAGCCGCCTTTTCCGTTGTTGACTGAGGTAAAGAAGGACTTGATTTTAGGATAAGTGCCTTCACCGTTGTCGAGAACCAGTGACATTGAGTTGCCGATACCATAGGACTGGGTGTTGATACCAGTGTCGTCCGACATCTCTATGTGGAGGGTGTTGTCGGGGGTTACTGCATCACCGTCAGAGAAAGTGGCATCGTTAAGGTACATATTGTCGATTACAGGAGCAGTGGTGTCCTTGAAAATAACTGTACTATCTACAGGCATGATGTAAAGTTGCGTGTTGGTGCCGTTTACAGTGTTGTTGGAACTGTCCCTGTGGGCATATCCGCGGAGCTGACCGAGTTCATTCTGAGCTATGCAATATCTTGGGACCGTGACCGTCAATGTGAATTCACCGTTGACAACACGTCCTGAAACCACATTGAGGACTTCACGTGGAAAATAGGAAGCGCGGGTGACAGCAGCTGCACCACTGCCTTGTGTGAAGTTGGTGTAAAGGCGTTTAGCATCGTAGAGAGTGACAGTGACATCGCCATTGAAGGATTTATCAACCGTTGTGCTATCGATGTTTACAGTACCTTTGACCTCAAACTTAGTGAGAGGCAGAATGCTGATATATTTTGTCTTAGCGGGGTCATAGCCCTTAATACTTGTGAACTTCAGCGTTGATTTAGGATAGTTGAGGCTCATTGCAGGGTCACCGAGAAGGAGGAAGTTCAGTTTATTGATGTTTCCTGAACTTTCCATGGCATTCTTGGCATTCTTAAGGGATTCACCCAAAGTACGGTGTTTTCCTTCGGCATTCAGAGTGAAAATGTTGGTGACAAACGATTGGTTTAACTCATCATTGAAGTTCGCATATACGGTACGAGCTGAAGCGAGAAGAGCAATGGCTCCACCATTAGGAGCGTGGAACATATCTTCAGCGATACCGCGTGTGTCGTCGTCGAAACGGGCAACGTCGCATGCTGCTATTGAAACTACAGGAAGATTAGCGTAATTAGTGTTCTTAACGTCCTCTTTACCCCACATTTTCACATCGTGGGTCAAGTATGTAGGGCCTGCATGACCAACGAAAGTCATGAACAACTGGCCAGAAGTGAGCATTTCGGATAATTTCTGCTTGCCTGCTTCGCAAATACCATTGCTGGTGGTAGGATAATTCGCGGCAAAAACCTTGTTAATGGTAAGATTCGTATTGCAGTTGTCAGTCAAAATGTTGCTTATGCCTTCAGCCTGGAACATGTGCAGACCGCTGTCGCCCAAATCGGCAACCAATAAAGCATTGTTGCGCCATGCGCCGTAGCTTGGAGCGTTGACATAATTGATAAGTTTGTCAACTGCATTTTCGGCTTCAATGAGTGAAACAACAGGCATACGTCCAATACCGATACGCAAGGAATCAGCAGGGATGCTTGCACCGGAATTGTCGTCAAGATGTCCGAAATAGTCGTCGGTGGTGTAGGATTCCATCTCATAGTTGCTGGAAGTGCTTTGGAAAGTGAGGAGTAGATTGTCGTCCTTGTTGCCTATAAGTTTACGGTTGTCGTAAGAACCACCGCCAAAAAGAAGCAAATATTTGAATTTGGCAGGGTCGCGGTCATAGAGCATTTTTGCGAACAGACGGTAAGAAGTGGCATCGGGTGCACCAGATGAGAATTCATTAAAAATTTTGGTGTGGTCAACAACCACTACATCCATATTGTCGTTCTTTTTGTGCATGTCAGCTATGCGCTGAGCCTGCTCCATGAATGCCTTAGGAGCTATGATAACCATGTCGGGAGTGCTCAATCCGTGAAGGTCCTGATTCTCAATTTGCTCAAATTTGGAAATCTTGTTGAGCTGGAGTGACGGGTTGAAGACGATAAATTCCGACCAGTTCGACTTGAAACCAGGAGTGAAGGACAGAGTGGTATCGGTGGCCTCATAAGTGTATTGGATAGGCTTTTGAGTGTTGTCAATATTCCAGATAACAGTGTTAGGATTGTCGCTCTTCAGCATAATCTTGTCATACTGGGTAAGATAAAGCATATCCATGCGCATTTGAGGAGTGACCTTGTCGAAAATATTGTTGTGCTGGTAAGTAATCATGAAATAGTCCAATTTGGCCATAATCAAGAAACCTGTATTAGCCAGCTTGATTTTCATATTGATGCTGTCGCTATAGGATGACGGCGTCATGGATATGTAAGGCGAGCAGGTGTTATAGTAGTTGTATCCGTCGGAAACTTCATTGATGATGTTGCTACTGCTTGAGTAACGGACGGTGTCGCCATTAATTATAGTGGAAAGTGTGCTTTCAGTGGAAGAAGCTGCGCCAACAGACACATTCACGCCAATATTCGTGCCCTTAGTGAGGTTCGGGAGTTTATAATTAAACTCAATCTTGCCGGTGCTGAAGATGTCCTCGCCGAAGAACTTCTTACCAGTGGCGCTCGGTGACCTCAAATCGATTTCGTGATAATAGTAATCGTAGCTCTTATCCTTAATGTAGGCACCTGAGTTGCTTTTGCTCACAGTGGTTACGAGCAGGTCACTGTAACGGCTATCGTCGGTCAGGAAATAGTAACCGGCTTTGGAATAGGCATTAACCGTAGGGATGAAATGAGGGTCGGAGGAAGTGACATTGGAAATTTCCACGTCCTTCGGGCCTTTGCCGTAGAAGCAAATCTTGTTATTTGACCTTAATACAGGAATCTGGCTGAGATCATCGATGGCAGAGCCATTGAGAATCTCGGAGAGCATGTAGCCACCATTGCCGAATACCCGCACATTTTCGGGATTGGAGAATCCCATAGCAGCCAATTCATCATAGGTTAATTCATACACCCCGTTATCAGGGATTGTGATTTTCACCCATTTGCCAGAAGCAAGTTTGGAATGCGAGGCATAATGGTCGGAAGAAAATGCATCGCTTGCCGGAGCTGTCAGCATTGCAACCAATGCGATGACGAGCAGTGAAATGTTACGATATAGTTTCATAGCAGAACTAAATATAAAAAGTGCTTGTTTTATTTAATCTTTATTTTTAACACATTACGGCCTCCTAAGGAGCCGAATATTTTATTTCCTTTAGTAAGCGGCAGCGTTGAATTGGAGTCGGTAATGAAAATGAGGTCACCCATTTTCAGTGTAAAAAACCGGCTTGCATATTCAATGCAGTCGTCGATGCCATGTCGGCTAATATTGCCCGAGACGTCAGCCACGCCGGTGGCAGAATAGCTGAAATCAAGAGCATCAATTTCGTCTAAATCCTTAATGTCAGGGAAGTCACCAACAATTGCCGCACCATCAAAAGCATTAGCGATGGACCCACAATCACGGCCTTCAAAGCCATTAACCAATTCCGCTCTCACACTCAAGCCGATAGTGACTGCATCGAAGTAGCGGTCGGCGAACCTATTCGCTATGCTTTTGCCGAGCCTGCTGATTCTTACCACAATAGCCGCAGAAGCTATAAACCTCTCGGCAAAATCGGGGACGAAAAACGGCTTTCCACTTCTGAGCACCGATGATTCGGCCATTAAGTAAATCGGAGGCTTAGTTTCATTACAGTCGCCGTTATAAGAAATCCCGATGACTTTCACTTCACCTCTTATTTATTGTTTTGAGCTTCCATCCTGTTGTAAATGAGAGCAAGATGCGCATAGATGGAAGTGTTCTGAATAACAATGTCGTCGCCAGCCTTAATTCTGAAAGGCGTGAAGTTCCAAATGGCCTTCATGCCGCCGGCAATAATCTTATCAGTGGCATCCTGGGCATGTTCGACTGGAACAGCCAAGACAGCAATTTCAGTGGCAAATTCCTTTTGCCGGGCAGCCAATTCGTCCATACTGAAGACAGGAACACCGCAAATGCTCGTTCCAATCAGCTGCGGATTCACGTCGAAGCCAGCCACAATGTTGAGACCGTACTGCGACAGTCCAGAATCCTGCATCAAGGCGCCGCCCAAACTGCCTACGCCAATCATGAAAGCGCGATGCTCGGAAGTAAACCCCAAAAAATCGGCAAGTTCGCTGACGAGCTGGCTAACTTCATAGCCAATACGCGTTTTGCCCTTAATATTTATAAAAGACAAATCCTTAGCGATTTGCGAGGCATCCACGTTGATTTCGTTGGAAATCTGCGTTGACGAAACATACTCGACATTCTGCGAATGGAGGAGGTTCACATAGGCGAGATACCAAGGTAAACGCCTTAATGTTGGCTCAGGCAGAATAAGTTTTGTTATGTTTTTATCGTCCGGCATTTTTCTTTCATTGAAAACAATTGCCAAAATTACTAATTATTATTTAATAAGCAAAATATAAAACGAGGCTTAACTATTTTGGACATAATATATTTTATTTTCCGTCACCAATGCAGGCACTCAGCGAGGCGGGATGAAACGCGCCTCATTCGCCAGTGACAGCCAATTTCTTCGCCTTGGTGGATTCCTGCACGCCATCGGTGGAGATGGCTGCACGATATACATAGATGCCACGGCTGACGCGGCGGCCGACATAATCGGTGAGGTTCCAAGTAATCGGGAAGGAAGTGTACATGTCGCTCTTGCCAGTTTCAGTGGTGCTCCAAATTTCACGGCCCATGAGGTCGTAAACGCTCAGAGTGACGGTGATGGTGGCATCAGGGCGGTTATGCTTGAGATAGAAATTAGCCTCGACACTTGCAGGATTGCTTGTGGTGTAAACATCGTAGAGTTCAGGTTTCAGACCAGTAATAACATTGAAATTGATGGTCTTTTCCGAAGAATTTCCGTAGGTGTCCCATACCTTCAGCCTCAATGAGTGGTTGCCATCGGCAAGACTTGAGAGCGGATAATTGATATAGCCGACGCAAGCGGAAGAAGTGTCGCCGCTGATGGCCGGAGTGTAATAGCTTGCCACATCGGTGTAGGATATGTTGTCGTCGAGAAGCAAAGTCATTTCATGGCCGATGCCGGATGATGAGAAGTTGATGCCGTTCTCATCGCTGACAGTGGCAATGGCCATCGGCGACTCGTTGACGTTGCTGCCATCGGTGAAACTTTCGCTGTTGAGGCCGAAATACTTGATTTCAGGGCCTACAGTGTCAACTGCAACATCGTCGGAATAGCCATAGACGTATAAATCGCGGCTTGCTCCGTTGGCCTCAATGCCATCGACGCTGTAAGCGTAGAAATTGAGGAGAGCTGGGCTGTAGTTATTCTCAATTTCGCCCGGAATAGTCATGCAAGCGGTGAATTCACCGTTGCGGACAGAATCCTTGACATAACAGAGCGTATTGGTGTAGTCCTGATAGACCACCTTTTTGCCGTTGGTGCCATAGCCGAAAGTTTCGACTGAGGTTTCGGCATCGTAGAGAGTAGGAGTGACAGTGCCATTATAGGAAGTGGCCTTGTTGCCCTTTTTATCGTAGATGGAGCCTTTGATTGTGACTTTTTGGCGAGCCTGAAGCACAGGAGGATTATCGGCGTCAACTGGTTTTCCGTTGATGGATTCAAGTTTGACGGTGTAGGAAGGATATCCGAGGCGCATGGCAGGGTCACCGACAAGGAAATAGCGGAGTTTGTTGTCGTTGCTGTGCCCCCATTTGCCGTAGCAGTTCTTGCCGTCCTTCAGGATGTCGCCGATTCGAGCATGGTCGCCATTCTTGTCGGTAGCGAGGAGGAATTCGGAAATGCTGTCGGTGAGGGCGGCATTATCAGCGATATAAGCCAAGCGGGCAGCTGAAATTAGAGCTATGGCTCCGCCCTTGCCATTGATGTAAAGTATTTCACCGCCGGAAGTGTCGTAGGCATCAAGACGGGTGAAATTACAAGTGGCAGTGAGGAACAACGGGAAACGCTTGAGGTACATATTGTTGATGTCGGTCATCGTGAGGATGTTCTCGGAAGTCCAGCTGACCTCGTTGGCATGGCCTGTGAAGCCAAGATAAAGCACGCCGTCGTCGAGCTTCTGGAACATTTTTTTGCGTGCGAGAGGATAGGCACGGCCACCACCCTGACTTTCGGCAGCGAAAGCATCAGGATAGAGATGATTGTAGATGTAGCCGTTGCCACCATGAGTTTTGAGAATGCCGATGGATTCCTCCGACTGCTCCATGAACTCGCCATTTTCCTCATCATCGGCGACAAACATCAGATTGTTCTTCCAAGAGCCGAAATCAGTTGAATAGACGTAGCTGTAGAGCTTATCGACCACCGTTTTGGCCTCGTCAACGCTCTTGACAGGCATACGGCCAACGGCGATGGTGAGAAGGTCGCGGTCGATGCGGCTGCCGGAATTGTCGGCAAGCATGCCCAAAATATCGTCGGTGGTGTAGGAAGTGTTCTCGTTGTCGCCGGTAGTGCTTTCCCAGATGAGAAGGCGTGGATAAGGGTCGGCCTTGATGATGTCGGTGAGCTGGCGGTTGTCGTAAGTGCCACGGCCAAATAGGAGCAGATAGCCCAATTTGTGGCCTTGTGCGTCGGTGCCGCGGTCGTAGTGCATTTTAGCAAGTTTGCGGTAAGCCATGAGGTCGGGCGTGCCGGAAGAGAACTCGTTGAAAACGTCGTTCTGGTCAACGGTGATGACCCGCATTGAATCGGACTTTTCGTGAAGAGCGGCAATGCGTTTGGCCTGTGCGAGATATTCGGTTGGAGAAATGATAATCATGTCGGGAATGCTGTCGCCATGAAGGTTCTGATTGGCGATTTTCTGGTCCATAGTGGGCGAAGGGAACGAGCCGCTTTCGTCGAAGGCAGCATATTCGCGAGCACCCGAGGCGGCAGCTGTGAACTGTGCAGTGGAGCCATTGAGAGTGGTGCTGATTTCCTTAGGGCTGTAGCCTGTGGTAACATCCCAGACGTGAGTGCTGCTGCCGCAATTGGAAAGCGCATAAGTGCTTGAAGTGCTTCCTGAAGGGAAACGGAAAAGCAGCGAACTATTGGAAAGTGCCAGTTGGCGGGTGTAGTTAACAGTGATATAGTCGAGCCGGGCAGTGTAGAGCGTGCCGGTGTAGGAATAGCCGACGGTGTAAGAGAGGTCGGTGCCGCTTGCGAGTTTGAACGACTTGGTGGTGGAAGTGGTGGAAACATGCTCATATTCAGCATCGCTGATGGCGCTGATTTTGTCGTAATCAGTGCTGGATAGGTTGGTTCCGTTAACCTGAAAAGTAAGTTGGCTGGCACCGCCGATGGTCTTGGCTGCAAAAGCAGTGGTGGCATAAACGTCGGAGCCTTCCACATAGTCTGTCAAAGCGAATTTGAAGGTTTGGGTGGTGCTGTATTTGAAGTCTTCGCCAAGCAGATAGCTGCCTGTTTCGCCCGGAGAATAAGTTTCATTCTCGTGAAATTGGCGGTCGGTGAAAGTAGTAATCGGCGAACTGCCTAAAGTTCCTGAACTTACGGAAGGGACAGCAGAATCAGTGATGTCGTCGCGGTCGGTGATGAAATAGTAGCCGGCAGTGGCATATTGATGCTGAACCTGAAGATAGCGGGTGCCGGAAACGGTTGTCCAAGAGATAGGGCCTTGCGCATAGAAGTAAATCTTGTCGGCAGTGCGAAGTATGGGCACTTGCGGGAGGTCGTCGACTTGATTGGCGTTGAGGACTTCGGAAATCTGGGCACCGCCATAGCCGAACACGCGGACTTTGCTGAGGTCGCTGAATCCCCACTTGGAAGCATCACTCTTGGTGATGACGTAAATGCCAGTGCCAGAAACCTTAACCTTCACCCAATTGCCGGAAGCAAGTTTGGAGGTAGAGGCATAAGCACTTGAGCTAAGAGCGCCGGCATTAGGCGCAAAAAGCAAAGCTGATGCAAGGCAGAGCAGATGAAATGCTATATTTTTATATCTATTCAAATTCATTGATGGCTAAAATGTTGGAAGCGTTATTAAAGCGAGTCTTCACAATCTCAATAGTCGGAATGCCGAACCATAGGCGCAACATCCTCATATTAAGTAACGATTTTTCTGTGTGATTATTACCTAAGTTGTCCCAAATTTCTAAGATTATTTGCGGACAGAGTGGAATGGAGGGGAGTGCGTGGGACAAATTTTTGCATTTAACGGGCTGATATACTGATTTGTGGGTGGAGTGTCCCACAAAGTTTTTCACTATAATTTTTGCGATGTTGGGACAGTGGGACGGGCTTGGCAATTGACTGATTGATAGGGGATTGATTTTTTCATATTCTTTTGATTTTGCGGATTTTTGAAATGAATGATGCGGGACGTGGGACAGTTTTTGACACTTAATGGGCTGATTTAGTGAATTGTGGGTGGAGTGTCCCACAAAGTTTTTCACTATAATTTTTGCGATGTTGGGACAGTGGGAATTTGCTTGATAATCGATTTAATATTAGGCAATTAATGCTTTTGCGAATTTGTGGGACAATGTGAAGTTGGTGGGACAGTTGGGACAGGGTTTTTATTTGGCGCATTTTGCGCAATTTTTTTATTTGACGCATTTGGCACGCTTGTCGCATTTTTGATGATGTGGGGAATTGGAGGTGTGCTGTTTGTATTTGGATGGCTTTCATGGATGGTCTTTTCGCGCGAAGATAATTCATCGTTAAACGGCGGATTCAAGAAAATGGGAAAAAGATAGATAGTGAATAAGGCATTTTGGATTTTGGGGCTGATTGGGCCGATGAGGCCAATAGGCCCGATGGGATTAAAATGCTTCGCATTTTTTTGCAGAATTGGTGCAATTTCGTGGGAGGAAGATTACCTCGCCTGCAACTCCCACCGGCACTACTTCCGCGCTATGCGCCATATTCTGCGCTTTGCCCACTGGGCAAATACTCAAATATCCGCTCTTTAGGCAAGACGAGCAAAGTGGGGGATCTGATTTATTCGTTTCCATTGAATAAATTGCTGCAAAATGCTGCGCATTTTATTGTGAAAGCACCTGTGATGTGGGAGGGCAGATACATGGATCTGCCCCTACTTGGGGGGATTTGATGAGGCATTTCTTGTGGGCAGACTTTTGGAATTTGGCATTTTGAATTTTGGGGCTGATAGGGCTGATGAGGCCAATAGGCCCGATGGGATTAAAATGCTTCGCATTTTTTTGCGGATTTACTGAAGTGCCTATGTTTTTGGTGTGGTTTGGAGAAAGGTTGCCTATGTTTTTGGTAAGTTTTTTGAAAATTTTGCCTATGAATTTGATACAATTGATGCGTGAAACTGCTGGAAATGCTTGGTGAACAAATAGATGGATGATTGCGGCTACTGGACGGGACGTGTGACCATGACATCGTAACGGAGAATGCGGGCACTGACTTGAAAGGGGGTGGCTGACTTGCGGGGCTTGCCGCTGAGATAATAATAGAAAATATGATGAACATCGAAGGTTTTGACTGTGGCCTGACGGGTGGCACCTGAGGGAAGGTCGCAATCGACTGCAACTTCACGCTCGTGGATGACGCGGCCTTTCATGTCGCTATAACGGAAGGAGAGGACTATGCGCGAAATGCGGAGCGAGGTGTGATTGGTGAGAAAAAACGTTTCACGGGAATCGCTGGCACGCTTGTCGAAACCCTTGATGGTGACGGCTCCATCGATGAATTGGAGTGGACTGCACGGAATTGTGACGGAATCGGGCGAGACGGTGAGCGCTACGGGCGCGGATTTGGCAACGAGGGTGCGGTGGGTGGTGTCGGTGGCAAAAGCGGCTGACGCTACGAGGATGATGGAGAAAATGAGCAGGAAACGATTCATGACGAAGTGATTAGAGATAACGGATTTCGCCCGGAACTGCACCTACATGGGGATAGATTCGACGGAAACCCTGCGGAAGAGTTTCGCTCTTGACGGATGGGGTGACGTAGATTCCACGCAGGAATGAGGGGAGAAAACGGGAAAGGTTGACATGGACTTTCAGGTCGATTTCGGGCTTCTGAAATGTGAGATAACTGCCTTGCGCTGAAAGGGTGGCGACACACTTGACGGGCAGGCTGAGAGCTGAGCCATGCTGCTGGCAATAAAGATACATGCGGAATTTGTCGGACTTGGCACTTTCGGCAAGATAGCCGATGACGGTGCCCGGAAGAAGGGACATGTCGTCGGAAGAAATCATGACGATGCGATAAGCGATTTTGGAGGAAAACTGCGGAGAGGAGAATTTCTCGACCGCAACGGTCATCATGGCATCGGGATAAGACCAGATGCCCTCGACGGGCTGTAAAGCAGCACCGGCAAGACGGATGCGGACTGAATCGGCACAATAGCCCGGAAGAACCGGCGCATTGAGCGGCGGCTTGTCAGCATAATAATCGGCATTGACGGCTGAAAATGCCGAGAAAGCTACCAGCGAGAGGAGCAACGCGGAGAAATGGCGCAAGAACGGTGACATGATGCTATTTCATTGAGAATTTGTAGCTTAAACCAAAACTGAGAATTTCCTTGAGCTGCCAATGCTTCCAATTCTTATCGACAATAGTGGAAGAACTGTCGTAGCGGGAATGGATGTAAATCATGGTTGACAGGAACTTATTGACCGAGAAATTGAAAGTGTTTTCCCAATCGGTCTGGAAATATTTGTAGTTGGTGAAAGCCGTGAGATGTGACGACCAAGAGATGGAAGGATTGAATTTCCAATTGTACTTGGCCTCAAGGCTGGAACCAATTTGATGGGCAGTGTGATTACCGGCAGAGACACCCATGGAAGTGGGGTCGACGCGGGTGTTCTCGCGGCAAATCTTCATATTGTAGGAAAGCGGCGACATGGACAAATCGAACTGGCGGTTGCCGTCTTTCGACTTAGTGTTATAGGTCATACCAAGACCGAGGTTAAGTTCGCCCGGGGTGAGGAACGAGGCCTGAAGATTATTGGTGTTGGCAGTGTAATTATTGAGCAACTGCGACTTGAACTGGAGGACAGCGGAATAATACCAAGTTTTGGTGGCTTTCAAGCCGAATTTGGTAGTGACCTTGAAAAGGTCCTCACTGATGCTGTAGTCGCGGAGCGAATCCTGCGGATTGGAGCTGATGTTGAGCTTATACTGGACCGTGTTCTCGAAGAGGAGCTTCGGGTGGATGTTCTGGTTGAGGGCGACCGTCCAAAGGAAGTCGCCGAGGAAGTTGAGATTGTTGTTGCCACCCTGATACCAGCTTTTGGAGACGTAAGCCTGCGACATCTGGAGCGACCAAGCAAACTCGTGCAGCCAATTGTGGGTGCGGATAGGGTTGTCCTCGGGAGAGATGACGGCTTTCTTTTTGCTGTGAAGCTCGTCGATGGTGAGGAGGCTTTTTCGTGGGTCGGCAGCAATGAAATTGAGCGAAGGTGCCTTGGGCAGGGCACTGGCAGTGTAATGGACGAGCTGCGGGGCCTCAATCATGGCGCGATAACGGATGTAACGCTCACGGAGATTGGCCTTTTGGGCATCGCGAAGCCATTGGTCGTTGACGGAAAGCTGCTTAACGGCGGCTTTGGGCTTGAAAGGCGGAACGGAAATGCGGTCGACAAGATTTTCC
Source organism: Muribaculaceae bacterium (assembly GCA_022484565.1). Classification (GTDB taxonomy): domain Bacteria; phylum Bacteroidota; class Bacteroidia; order Bacteroidales; family Muribaculaceae; genus JAKVKZ01. Next base: position 1,468 of record JAKVKZ010000035.1, on the reverse strand, counting down.
TGCTTGTCGAAAATAAGTGGAATGAAAATGAAACTTGGCTTGACTTCGATGGTGTCGTAATTGAGAGTACGCCAGTCGTCGAGCTTGACTGAAGGAACGCCTTTGGAGGGTTCAGCAGGCACTGCAAACGTTGCAAATGAGCAAAATAAGCAGGCAAAAAATGGAAATGTAAAGCGCGACAAAAATTTCATCATTTAAAGATTCGATTGTATCAAAGAGAGAGCAAAAATAATAAAAAAAGTGGCGAAAGTGAAGAAATCGGGGGAAATAGTTGAAAAAAGATTGATTGAGGGGGAGGAAAGATGGCTTTTGAGATGAATTAGTGGGGATTTTTGAGTGGCATTTTTGATTTTGGGGATGATGAGATTTAAAATGCAAGCATTTTTGTGAAGGATATGATGAAGAAATTTGGTGAAGGAGATTACTTTTTCAGGCAACTCCCTCGGCACTCCGTGCCACTCTCTCTTTAGAAGCAAAGAGGGAGATTATCTAATTCATTTTCAATGAATTAGATGGAGAAAAATGCTTCGCATTTTATTGATTGAGAACGATTGATGGGAAAGGGGGGAATTACTGGTTCTGAACCCAAGCTTCCCACTGCTCGGCATTGCCATTGAAGACGTTAAGATCAACATCGCCGGTGATGCCGTCGATGTTGCCCCAATGACTGTACTGCTGGATTCGCCAATCGTAATTGCTGTAAGAGCCTGGCTCATCGAAGGTGCAAATCCATAGGGAGGCATCGCGGAAACGGTTGGCGACATACTTGTCGTAGCCGTTCTTATTGGTGTAAATCATTATGCGTACGCCGTACTGATCGAGGCGATTGTACATGTCCTTGAAATTCTGCATGACGCTGGAATGCGAGACAAAATGGTCGTTGCCCCAGTCCTCGATGTCGATGACAAAAGGCAAATCGAGACGCTTGCCCTGCACGGAGCGCATGAAATTGTCGGCCTGCAGGCGGCCATCGTTGCTCTTGCGGAAGAAATGGTAAGCGCCGACGCGTAGACCAGCCTTGGTGGCGTTTGAATAATTGAGGTCGAAACGGGGGTCTTTGAAAGAAGTGCCTTCGCTGGCCTTGAGGATGACGAAAGAGACGCTGTCGCGCGCCACACGCGCGAAATTAATTACGCCATTGTGGCTGGAGACGTCGATGCCGCGGATGGGGAAGTTAGTGCTGTTGATGGTGACGTTGGGATGATGCAGCCGCTTATTGACATAGAATAAGCCGGCGGCAAGAATGAGCACGCCGACCACACCAGAGGCAATCATCAAGAAAAGCCAATTTCTGGAATGCTTTTTACGTTTCCGCTTGCTGCGCTTACGCTTAGAAGATTTATTAGCCTTTACTGCCATTGCGATAAAAAATCCTTTGCATCGTTAAGGCAAAGTTACTGCATTTTTCTTTGAAAATACAAGAAGGAGGGGAAAAGTTATGAAAAAATTATCGGGAGGAGATGGGGGA
>JAKVKZ010000034.1 GCA_022484565.1 Muribaculaceae bacterium | reverse complement strand
CTTGCTTTGGCTGGTCAGACGGTATATATTGTGAAAGGCTCTTCAATGCGTAGCCGTCTCGAAAGTCTTGGTAGGGAAATCGGCGACACTATTCATATTGCCACCGACGACGTGTATGGCCCTGAGCAGTTGTTCCTGCGTGTTGCCACGGGCGAAATCAGCTATGCTGTGGTTAACGAGAAAGTGGCGCAGACTCTTTCGCCACGATATCCGCATATCGATGCTGGCACAGCCGTCAGCTTTACCCAATTCCAGTCGTGGACATTGAAAAAGTCTGATGCTGCCCTATGCGCCAAGATGAATCAGTGGCTTAAGGATATAAAGGGCACAAAGGAGTATAAGCAGCTTTGTGAAAGATACTTCAAGTAATGAGCCTGTTGGATTAATCCCTTAATGCTGATATAGGTAACGCTTGATGGAGCGTTTAGGTGTCTTCTCGAATTCCTCAAGATAAACCTTTACCTCTGCAATGTGTGAATAGCTCGGCAGCTCCTTATTGAGCTGTGCAATGTTTTCGCGCATGAGTTTTTCAAGGTCAGCCACGCTCAATCCCTGTTTTGCCCCGTTTTCTATGTCAGGGTAAATCAGTGCTTCAAGTGTATGGTTGCTCTTGTCCACCACCACGGATTCACACACGTATGGCAGGTTGTTGATTTTCTGCTCTATCTCCTCAGGATAGATGTTCTGTCCTGACGGTCCGAGAATCATGTTCTTTGAGCGTCCGCGGATATAGATGAAGCCGTCTTCATCGAATGTGCATAGGTCACCTGTATTCATCCAGCCGTCTCTCATTATGGCGTCTGTAGCCTCTTGGTTCTTGTAGTAGCCGAGCATCATGTTGTCGCCTCTCACCCAAAGCTCTCCTGCCACGTTCCCTGGGTCTGGCGAATCAACCATGCCTTCCATGCGGTCAACTATTTGTCCGCAGGATCCATGCCTGATTTCTTCGCAAGGTGCGTAGGCTATGAGTGGAGCGCATTCCGTCATGCCGTAGCCCACTGTGTAGGGGAATCCTATTTTGCGCAGGAATGCCTCTACATCGGCATTGAGTGCGGCACCGCCGATGATTAGCTCCTTCATGTTTCCGCCGAAAGCAAGGCTTAATTGCTCTTTTATGCGGCCAAGAAGTCTGTCGTCAACGTATGGCACTCGCATGAGGATTCTCATCAAAGGCTTTTCGAGTAGTGGGAACACCTTGGTTTTCACAATCTTCTCGATAATGAGCGGAACGGCCACAATGAGTTTCGGATGTACTTTGGCAAAGGCATCCATAATTACCTTAGGCGATGGCACTCGGGTAAGGAAGTATATGTGGCATCCGCAGGCAAATGGATATAGAAGTTCAATTGCCATGCCGTACATGTGGGCGAGTGGCAACATGCACACGAGTTCGTCTCCGCGCTTGATGAAATCAAGATTGTCAAGGCAGAATTTTACGTTCGACCACAGGGCACGATGAGGAAGCATAACTCCCTTTGAAAATCCTGTTGAGCCTGATGTATAATTGATGAGGGCCAATTCCTCGCGCTCTGGCTTGTAGTATTTTATGTCATCCTTGGTGAAGCGCTCAGGATAACGCTTTCCGAACATCTCATTCAGATGTTCACGGGCATGGCGTAGTTCTTGGCTGCGTGAGAGCAGCAGCGAATAATCGCTGATTAGCAATGCACCAATGAGATTTTGCATCAGCGATGCGTCAAGGTTCTCCCAAATGGCTAAATCCACGAAAAAGAGCTTGGCTTCGCTGTGATTTACAAGATGATGGATATTGTCGGCCTTGAATTCATGCAGAATAGGCACGGGCACAGCTCCGTAAGTGAGAGCGGCAAACAGTGCCACAGCCCATTGTGCTGAGTTTTTGCCACAAATGGCTACTTTATCACCTGGTTTTACTCCGCAATTTTCAAAAAGGATGTGCAATTTGGCAATCTTGCGGGCAATGTCACGATACTGAAAAGAGACGCCATTGAAATCAGTGAGAGCTAATTCCTCCCAATTTTTCTTTACCGAATCTTCAATATACTGGTTAACTGATTCGTTCATAACACACAATTAATGACGATGCAAAAGCATCCATTACAAATTCTGCACAAATTTAGCAATTTTGTGCGAGCATTAAAGCCTCGTTATGATATATTCACTAAAAGAAGTCTAATGGCACATTTATTTCACCATTTGTACCAATTCCGTAGAGTGGGTGAATACTATCTTTACTCCATTTTTATATTCCTTATCCAAATATATAGTACCTTTAAAGTCATCAACAAGCAATTTGCAAATCGATAGTCCCAGTCCAATTCCTTGGGCGAATTGGTCTCCTTTTTCAAATGGGTCGAAAATGGAATCGCGGATGTCCTTATCTATGCCTGTTCCTGTGTCGGTCACTGAAAATACCACACGCTTATGCTCTTCTTCCACTTTGTATTCAATGGTAATGCTGCCTGAAGTGGTGTTCTTTGCTGAATTGTCGATGAGATTGAAAATCACTTGGCGGAGGCGGTCACTGTCTGTGACGAGCATGTAGTCATTTGGGTTGCTGTTTATCAATATCTTGACGCTTTTCTTTAGCTTTCCGCTAAGTCTCAGTTCATCCACGGCTTCAGAACATATTTTCGCTACGTTATGGAGTTCCAGATTAAGCAAGTTGCTGTTGGCTGCTTCCACCTTTGCCATTTCCACAATATTGTCAACTATCGAAACCAGTTCATCACTGCCTTTCTGAATCATATTGCAGTATTCCACTGATTCATCATCCTGTGATAGCTCGCTTGTAAGTACTGAGGAAAAACCGACGATTGAATTGAGCGGAGTTCGGATTTCATGGCTGATGTTTATGAGGAAGTTGTTCTTCATGCGGTTCGATTCTCCCGATTTCACCAAAGCCCTGCTCAAGTTGGCCCGCGATTCGCGCAGCAAGGTATCTTCATGACGCAATCGTTTCTTCATCTTTACGTCATGTAGAATGAAGAATAGGCCGACTACAAGGAAAAGCGTCAGTGCTACGACAGCCCAAAACAGAAAAATATTCTGCATCTTGCGCAACGACAGTTCAGAGTTCTTTAGCTGCATTTGTATCTGCATTTTATCGTACAGACTTTGGAATGAGGCTACATCTTTATAGAATTTCTTGTTGTCGTCGCTTAGCTGAAGTCGAAGTGCTTTACTGTAATCGGAACTGGCGGCCTTGAAATTGCCCATCTTCTCATAAATTGAGGCACGCAGCATTAGGTTCTCGCAACTGGAATCCACTTTAATTATTTTGTCGGCATATTTAAGGGCATCATCATAATGTCCGATGGCTGTAAAATATTTTGCGGTCTGAACCATCAAGAAGAAATCCACATATTGGTCAGTCTCTTTAATGGAATTAGCCTTGTCTAAAAAGTGTTTCACTTTTGTCAAGTCCTTTTTTTGAAGATAGCAATTCATGGAATAGGCGCAAAGCAGGCGTTCATTGCGGTTTACAGGAAAGTAAGTCTCTCCGTATGTTCCATTGACTATATCTGATTGTATGCTTTCAAATTTTTTAATGCGCCCCAATGCCTTATCAGGAAGTCCCATTTCTAGATCTATTTCAATGGCAAGAATAAGTAGTTGGGCGTGATGACGAAAATCCGGATAGTTTTGTCCGTTAATTAAGTTGAGAGCTATACGTATATGCTTCAACGCATCATTGTTGTTGCCCATCGATTGGTAAATCAATGCGAACAGTTCTTGGCAGCACACTCTTCCTTCAAGATTATTGTATTTAAGGGCAAGTTTATACAGGTTTTGAGTGTAATCTACTGCCTCACTGTGGCGCTCTTGCCATAAAAGGCGTTGTGCCATAAACGATTTGACACGGAAATAATAATCTGAATAATGTCCTTGCTGCCGGGCAAGAATGTCAATACGTGAATTGCATAGCTGCAACTTCTTGTCTTGGTCATTGTTGTGATAATATTTTGCAAGGCCTGCAAGGGCATAGCCTGCTCTTTCAAGTGAATCGCAACTCAGGCTTTCATCATATAGCTGATTAAGAAATTGCTCCTGTTTTGGATTGTTCCAGTAAGAGTCAGCCAGACGGCGTACCAAGGCAAGACGCTTTGCTCCATGCGTGGAATTAAGTTGCGTCAATAATGCTTGCTGGCTTTCATCGCCATAACAGTAGAAAAGTCCGGCAACGGCTACAAGAAAGGATATAAATAGGCGCTTTATCATGCCACTTAAGAATGTCCTATAGATGAAATTGTAGTTTTATTATTGGGCAAGTATTAGTGCAGAACGTGCTTCCACTATGGTTTTGCCACCGCCGAATGTGCCAAGTCCCGATTGGTTGATGACTCCATTGCGTGCAACAATTGTCCATTTACCTTTTGGAACAGAAATCGACTGTTCCATGTCTGAGCCGTTGAACACGAGCTTTATTTCTTTCCATTTATCTCCGTTTGCATGGCCAATAATTGAATAAGAAATAAGGCAAGGCACATTAACTTTGTCGAAAACTATGTGTTTGGCTATGTCGGCAGCCGATGTCATCCGGAATGCAGGGTGGGCTAAACGCATAGCTATAAGATTGCGATAGTAGTCAAATTGGTCGCGGTTCTGTTTCTTCAGATTCCAGTCTATTGAGTTTATGGAATCAGGTGAAGCGTATGAGTTATGTACTCCCTTTTTGTCACGGAAGATTTCTTCGCCGGAGAGCATGAAAGGTGTACCCTGCGACGTGAACACGATTGTCTGTGCAAGTTTTGCTGCACGCATGCGGTCGGCAACTGATGAGCCGGGCATTGAGGCGGCAAGTTTGTCGGTAAGGCAAAGGTCATCGTGGCATGATACATAATTGATGATCTGCTCGGGAGATGTAGCATAAGGATGCTTTGAGTTGTTGCCTTTTAAATAGTCAACCTGTGGATGGGCTGTGGAAGCTACAATACCGATTTTCACTGTTTCCTCATTTCCGGGTTTACCGCTGGCGAAACCGCGGTCGTGCTCATCGGCATAACTGCCCTTGATTGCGTCGCGGATGTCGTCGCTGAAAACCGCCACACCATGCATTTTAGCCACATTCTCTTTCAGTGCGCGGCGGTCAGGTGGAAGTGGAGAATCACCGGCAGTCCAACCTTCCCCATATACGAAGATTGACGGGTTGACTGAATGTAGAGCGTCAACCACATCATTCATGGTCTCAGTGTCATGAATGGCCATGAGGTCAAAGCGGAAGCCGTCAATATGATATTCCTTTGCCCAATACTTCACTGAATTTACAATGAAATTTCGTACTTGTGGGCGATCGGAGGCAGTCTCGTTTCCGCAGCCCGAAGCATTAGAATAAGAGCCATCTTCCCGTTCACGATAATAATAACCGGGAGCGGTCAGGGTAAAATTGGAATTGTCGGTATTTGCTGTGTGGTTATAGACGACATCCATCACTACTCCTATGCCTGCTTTGTGAAGAGCGGCAATCATTTCCTTCATTTCACGTATGCGCACATACGGGTCGGCTGGATTAGTTGAATAAGAGCCGTCGGGAACATTATAATTGATTGGGTCGTAGCCCCAATTGTATTTGTTTTCGGGCAGAAGCATTTCATCTATGCTGTTGTAATCGAAAGATGGAAGGATATGTACATGGGTGATGCCAAGTTCTTTCAGGTGGTCTATACCGGTTTTTTCACCATTAGGTGATTCAGCACCATCCTCAAGCATCGCAATGAACTTGCCTTTATTGACAATGCCTGAATTTGGACTCATTGAAAAATCTCGGTGATGCATCTCGTAGATGACGGCATCAGTGATATGTGCAGTGGCTGGTCCGCGGTCGGCAGCCCATCCTTCGGGATTAGTCTTTGAAAAATAAATAATGGCTGCGCGGTGACCGTTAACACCGACGGCCTTTGCCCACACTCCAGGAGTTTCAGCAAGCCAATCGCCTGCAAATTTCACTTGGAAGGTATAGAATTTACCAAACAGGTCATCTGGTAGGACTATGCTCCACACTCCTGTGGCCTCATCTTTGGACAGGTCATAAACTGATATTGGTGAACCGCCTTGAGCATGTTGGTAAATTTTCAGTTTGACTGAATCAGCCTTAGGCGACCATAGTTTGAAATGATTGCCATTCTTGTCGTAAGAATAGCCCAAATCCTCACCATTATAAGTGGGATATGCGGCAAAATCGGAACTTTTAAAAGAATTTTGAGCCATAATATTAAATTGAAAAGTTGCCATTAAAAATGAGACCATGGCAATAGACAATAAAAACGAATTTCTCATAAAATACTGAAAATAAGAGTGGAACATATAAACTGGGCGATACGTTGAGATGGTATTCAGATATCCTGAAGCGTATCAGGGTTCTGGCGCTACTTCACGACAACCTTGCGCGACCAAGCATGGCATTTTACTATGTAGAAGCCCGCTGGCAGTTCCACATTTATGCTTGTGCCTGAAGCCACTTTGAGCGATTTCACCATTTGTCCTGTTATTGAATAGATGGTGAAATTGGTGTCGCCGGAATAACTTACCAATGATATGAAGCCTGTGCTACCAGTGGCGCGAGGTCCAGAAGCCAGATTCTCAATTGACTGATTATCAGGCGATGCAGCAATGGCCATTATGCCTATTGGTGTAACGGTTAAAACTGCTGCAATAATATATCTGAACAAATATTTCTTCATAACGAAGCAAAGTTATAAATGATTGTCGTAAATTCCTAATATTTTAGCCATATTTTGCAATTTGTGGCATGCTTAAACGATAAATATGTACAGACGTATGAATTGCCGTTGATAATTTGGCTGTATATTAGCTGTAATCAGTCTCCTGATGCAATATATAGTTGATTATTATGTAGCAATCAACAAAACAGCCGACTTAAAATAAAATCGGCTGTTATATTTCCGTTTAAGAGAATATTGTGCGTTATTCGTGCACACTTGCTGTTGCCTCAAGCCTTTCAGCCTCGGTCATGGCTGCAAGCTCTTCCACTTTCTTCATGTCGAGGTGCAGTCCGTTGGCAATCCTTGTTCCGTAATCCTTGTCGGCAAGGTAGCAGTGTGCTGCGTGGCGGTACTTAATGTTTTCAGTCACTGGCATGATGTCGGCGCAAGTGTTGCTTATCAGCAGAGCTTTCTTGTCTTCTGTCATCAGTCTGTACAGGTCGCCTGGCTGATAGAAGCAGTCATCGGTGCGGTCTTCATAAGGATTGTGGCGGTCCATTGCTCCATTAAGCGCGAGTGCCGGCTCTTTTGCTTCTGGTTGTGCGTCCCACACATGGTAGCTGTTTGGTGTATAGCCTTTTGTCCCGCCGTAGTTTCCGTCAACGCGCATCAGTCCGTCGCGGTGATATGAATGAACAGGGCAATGTGCTTGGTTCACTGGAATTTGGTCGCTGTTCACTCCAAGACGGTAGCGTTGTGCATCACCGTAGGCGAACAGTCGGCCTTGCAGCAGTTTGTCGGGCGACAGTCCTATTCCTGGCACTACGTGCGAAGGGTTAAAGGCAGCTTGCTCCACGTCGGCGAAATAATTTTCAGGGTTGCGGTTCAGTTCCATTTCTCCGACTTCAATCAATGGAAATTCCTTGTGGCTCCATGTCTTGGTGATGTCGAATGGATTTTCCTTGTAGTTCTTAGCCTGTTCCTCGGTCATTATTTGGAAATACATGGTCCATTTCGGGAAATCTTTGCGTTCTATGGCTTCAAAGAGGTCGCGCTGATGGCTTTCGCGGTCGGTGGCGACGATGGCGGCTGCTTCCTCATTTGTGAGGTTCTTGATTCCCTGCTGCGTCTTCAGGTGGAATTTCACCCACACGCGCTCGCCGGCCGCGTTTATCAGGCTGTAAGTGTGCGAACCGAAACCGTGCATGTGGCGGTAACTTGCTGGTATGCCGCGGTCGCTCATCACTACTGTGATTTGGTGCAGAGCCTCTGGTAGCATCGTCCAGAAGTCCCAATTGTTCTGGGCTGACCGCAGATTGGTCTTAGGGTCGCGTTTCACTGCGTGGTTCAGGTCGGGAAATTGCAGCGGGTCGCGGATGAAGAACACTGGCGTGTTGTTGCCCACTAAGTCCCAGTTGCCTTCATCGGTGTAGAATTTTATGGCAAAACCGCGGATGTCACGTTCAGCGTCGGCTGCACCGCGTTCTCCGGCCACTGTGGAGAAGCGTACAAATACATCCGTCACTTTGCCGATTTTTGAGAACACACTGGCGCAAGTGTACTTTGTCACGTCGTGCGTGGTGGTGAATTTTCCGAATGCTCCGCTGCCTTTGGCGTGCATTCTGCGTTCTGGTATCACTTCGCGGTCGAAGTGTGCGAGTTTCTCCATGAACCATGCGTCTTGCAGCATCATCGGTCCACGTGGACCTGCTGTCATGGAATTACGGTTGTCGGCGACTGGAGCACCGACTTCGTTGGTCAGTCTTTTCTTCTTTTTCTCGTCCATTTTGTTATTGCGCGCGCCTGCTGTTGTTTGACAAGCGCATTTTTTTGGTTAGTTAATTAGATTTGTCCAATTCTCAAGTTTCTTGTTTGGCTGATAGCCGTTTGCAAATATAATGGATTTTTTGTGCCTTCCAATATCTCCTTTCTCTTTTTTGGTTTTTTTGTGTAATTTATTGCAACTTTGAACACATTAAGTAGAAATGCTTTTGAATTAGCTTGGCAATAATAAATTGGGCAAATGAGTGAAATATTACTAACTTTGCAGACATATACAAACTATTGACTGATGAAGTTCGGAAAGATATTATTGTTCTACTGCTTATCCATTGCTCTGTGTGCTTGTGGAGGTCATAAGAACGGTGGCAAGATTGCTGGCAACATAGTGAGCACAGCAGAGGGAATAACTATAGTGAAGCATGATGGCTACACGACCGTGGAGGTGAAAAATCCATGGAAAGCTGGTGGTCTGCTTCAAACTTATGTGCTTGTCAGCCGTGAAAAGCCGTTGCCAAAGAATCTGCCAGAGGGCACTGTTGTGAAAGTCCCACTGCAAAAGGTATTGGTGTACTCGTCGGTTCACGCCAGTGTGATTAAGGAACTTGGAGAGTTTAGCACAATTAAAGGGGTTTGTGACGCACAATATTTTAATATGCCCGAAGTTAGTGCCGGACTGAAATCGGGAAAGATTGTCGATGCTGGCAATTCGCTGCAGCCGACAATGGAAAAGATAGTTAGCATGGCTCCCGACGCTATAATTTTGTCGCCATTTCAGAATGCCGGTTACGGTACTTTGACAAATTTGGGAATACCTATAATAGAGAGTGCCGATTATATGGAATCCACGCCGCTTGGTAGGGCTGAATGGGTAAAATTCTTCGGATTGCTATATGGTAAGGAGGCTGAGGCCGATAGTATATTCAAGTCGGTGGAAAGTCGGTACAATGCACTGAAGACTGAGGCATCAAAGGTGAAACGTCGCCCGACGGTGCTGTCGGAAATGGTGCTTAGCGGAGTGTGGAATGTGCCTGGTGGCAACAGTTATATGGCGCACTGTTTTGCCGATGCTGGAGCTGCATATCCATGGGCTGGTGACAAATCTACTGGTTCGCTTAGCCTTGATTTTTCCCAAGTGCTCGACAAGGCTCAAAATGCTGATTTCTGGATTATCAAGAGTTTCAACATCAAGACCTACAAGAATCTTGCCTCTCAATATTCGTTGAACTCGCAGTTTGCTGCGTTTAAGCATAAACAAGTGTATTGCTGTAATACGGTCGGCACTACGCTTTTTGAGGATTTTCCTTTCCATCCCGACGTGCTTCTTCATGAATTTATTGTGATTTTCCATCCTGAACTGGATAAAGGATACAAACTGAAATATTTCCAACCTCTTGCCGATGAATGACGATAGGGGACATATACGCCGACGCTTCGTGCTGTCGCTGACAATGCTGCTGGCATTGCTCGGAGTGCTTGCTGTGCTGAACCTTTTGATAGGGTCGGTTAAAATTCCCATGAGGTCGATAATCAATATAATTTTCGGTTCAGGCGGGGAAAAGATGACGTGGCAGGTGATAATAATGCAGACGAGGCTTCCGATGCTCGCTACTGCAATCCTTGCTGGTGCTGCACTGTCGATTTCTGGCCTTTTGTTGCAGACGGCTTTCAACAATCCGCTTGCGGGACCGTCAATACTTGGTGTGTCAACCGGCGCAAGTCTTGGCGTGGCAGTGGTGATGCTTGCTTTCAGCAGTTATCTCGGCACTGCGTTTGGCACTACGATAGCTGGCTATGTGGCTACTCTGCTTGGAGCATTGGCAGGTGCGATGCTGGTACTTGGCGCATTGCTGATATTTTCCACATTTGTCAATAGCACTACTATGCTGTTGATAATTGGAATAATGATAAGTTTTCTGGCTTCGAGCGCAATATCATTTCTCAACTTCTTCGCCACCGAGGAAGGCGTGCACAGTTATGTGATTTGGGGAATGGGTAACTTCACTGGCGTTACAGCGCAGCAATTGCCCGTGTTTGCCACTCTGATTATTCTGTCGCTGTTGTGGTCGGCTCTGATGGCTAAGCCACTTAACGCGATGCTGCTCGGTACACGCTATGCCGAGAATCTTGGAGTGAATATAAAGCGTACCCGAAATATGTTGCTTATGATTACCGGTGTTCTTACTGCCGTTGTTACTGCGTTCTGCGGGCCTATTGGATTTTTGGGGCTTGTCGTTCCTCACATTGCAAGGCTGCTGCTTGGAACATCTAACCACAATATGCTTATTCCGGTGACTATACTTGCCGGTGCCGATATTGCTTTGCTTTGCACATTGATTAGTGTGCTGCCTACCTCAATTGGGATAATGCCTATCAATGCCATCACGCCGATAATAGGAGTACCTATTATTATATATATAATTATCAACCGCAAAAAGATTCAATATTTCAATTGAGCCATGGCACCGATATTAACCGCTAAAAATCTTACAGTTGGATACCGTCGAGGCAATGAAACTACGGCAGTGCTGAAAGGACTGAACCTGCAACTTGATAAGGGTAGGTTGGTGGCGCTCCTCGGCACAAACGGAATTGGAAAATCCACGCTTTTGCGCACGCTGGCTGGGGCGCAGCCTGCAATTGGTGGCAATGTGGTTGTTGAAGGCGAAGACTTGCGGCTGATAGGCAGAAGAAAACTGTCGAAACTGCTCGGACTTGTAACGACTGAACGTACACTTGCAGGAGGATTGACTGTTAGGGAACTTGTGTCGCTTGGGCGGCAACCGCATACTGGATTTTTGGGACGATTGTCCGACGACGACAGGGAAATAGTGGAGCAGTCGATTGTTCAGGCTGGCATCGGCAACAAGGCTGGATGCTACATGGCTGAACTCTCAGATGGAGAGCGTCAGAAGGCAATGATTGCTAAAGCCTTGGCTCAGTCCACTCCGATAATTCTGCTGGATGAGCCTACTGCTTTTCTCGACGTTGCGAGTCGTATCGACACTATGCGGCTTTTGCATCAGCTTGCGCGTGAGCAGGACAAGGCTATATTGCTGTCGAGCCATGATGTGTCGCAATCTATAATGCTTGCCGATGACTTGTGGGTGGTGTCTTATGGTGGAACGCTGGCAGCTGGTGCGACTGAAGACGTTATTTTGAGTGGCGCTCTGCAACGTATGTTTGCCAATAGCGATATAAATTTTGATATGGCCTTAGGCGACTTCGCGGCAAAATTGCCTGCTACAAGGAAAGTTGCAGTTAGCGGAACCGATGCTGGTGTGATTCACTGTGTGGTGAATGCGCTCAGACGTAACGGAATAGCCGCTGAGGTGAATCCTGCCGACGCCGTTGAATGCACTGTAAATGTAGAATCGGCCGTATCTTATGAGATAAGGTTTGAAAATCAGCCGACGCGCAAAGTTGGTTCAGTGTCGGCGGTTGTTGAGAGCCTACTTGTAGCCTTCGGCGATGTTGTAGATTGATTCGAAAATCCGCTTGTCGATTTCGCTTAGTTGCACATGTCGGCGTGCCATGACAATTTCAGCCACCTTGAAGAATTTCTGAAGGCTCACGTCGGTGTAGCCGGCTGTGCTTCCTTCGGAGAATGATGCCACGAAATTGCGTGGAAATCCAGCACCGTGAATGTTTACCCCTACGCCAAGCACAGTAGCTGTGTTGAACATGCAGTTCACTCCGGCTTTGGAATGGTCACCCATAATCAGTCCGCAGAATTGCAGTCCTGTGCGCAGAAATCCCTGTTTTGGATAATTCCACAGTTTAATCTCGCTATAGTCGTTTTTCAGGTTTGAGGCCGTTGAGCCGCCGCCGAGGTTGCACCATTCACCGACGACTGCATTTCCAAGGAATCCGTCGTGAGCTTTGTTGCTGTAGCCAATCATCACCACATTGTGCAGTTCACCGCCTACTTTGCAGTATGGGCCGAGCGTGGTCGCTCCATAGATTTTTGCACCCATATTCACGAACACATGTTCGCAGGCTGCAAATGGAGAACGTATGCAGGAACCTTCCATGATTTCAGTTTCCTTACCTATATATATAGGGCCTTCGTTCACGTTTAGGAAAGTCCCTTCAATTTTTGCGCCTTCCTCAATGAATATTTTTTGAGTGCCGTCGTCGAATTCCGTCTCACCTATAACTGTGTTTGTATGGCTTAGTGTTTGCGACTTTCGTCCAGCGGTTAGTCTCTTGAAATCTTCCTTCAGGAACTTATCGTTCAGCATGAATATGTCGTATAGCCAATGCAGTGCCACAGGCTCGTCATCAACAACTTCTACACTGCTGAAATTTTTGTCGCTGAAATCCTTGTCTGTACCATGGAATGCAATTAGCATATCGCCATATTTCATAGCCTCGCCCTTTTTGAGGTTTGTGATGGTCGTTGCAAGTTGTGGAGTAGGGAACACGTGGCCGGCAATGAAAAAGTTGTCGTCGGCTATTCTTGCAGGGAATTTTTGGCTGAGATAGTCAGCGGTGAGCGATGAAAATTGCGCTCCCTTGATTGCACTTTTCCATTTATCATAAATTGTGGTTATGCCGACGCGTATGTGTGAAACAGGTCGGGTGTAAGTGATAGGCAGAAGGTTGTTGTGTACTTCTTCAGCATCGAAAATTATGATATTTTTCATTGTGGTTGGTCTTTTAATTGGGCAAAGATACATCATGGGGAGCGCAAAACGAAATAAAACGCAGTTTTAATTTCTTCTTCCAATTCCACCTATTCTTATATTTTCGCTAATCGTTGATGCGTTTTCGTCTGAAAATCCTTAACTTTGTGGCAATAAAAGCAGAATTATTTATGAAATTTACAGAACAGTCAATTAAGGGCGTTTTCATCGTTGAGCCTAAGCGGTTCGGCGATGCACGCGGATATTTTTGCGAATCGTTCAAGAAAGGTGAGTTTGAAGCCAATATCGGCAAGATTGATTTCATTCAGGACAATGAATCTGTGTCAAGCCGCGGTGTGCTGCGTGGTCTGCATTTCCAGAAAGGCGAATTTTCGCAGGCTAAGCTCGTCAGGGTGTCGTTGGGCAAGGTGCTTGATGTTGCTGTTGACCTTCGTGGCGGCTCACCGACTTACGGCAAGCATATAGCTGTGGAGTTGAGTCAGGAGAATGGTTTGCAGCTCTTTATCCCCCGTGGATTTGCTCATGGATTCGTGGTGCTGAGCGACATGGCGCAATTCCAATATAAAGTTGACAATGTGTATGCTCCACAGGCCGAGGCAACGTTACGGTTCGATGAACCGGCCCTTGGCATCGACTGGCTTATAAAGCCCGAAGAAATGCTTCTTTCCGCGAAGGATGGACGTGGAATGGAGTTAAAAGATATAAAACCTTTTTAAATATTCATAAATATCCAATGGCCTGCACCATAATAAAGTGGCTGTAAGAGGGTTATTTATCAAGGTGAAAATGCGCAGCAGCAAAGAAGAAATCCGCAAATTCATTTGGCAATTAGCGAATTAGTGAGTATCTTTGCAACGTTTTTCGGCGTAAAAAATCGTAAAAATGTCGCTAAATTATTGATTTAGTGAAGATAATCTTACGGTTTGAGCGCAATTGACAGGTATTTACATTAACAATTAATTAATAAAAGAAAAAAGAAACTAAGATGCCTACAATTCAGCAATTGGTAAGAAAAGGCAGAGTAGCTTTGCAAAGCACGAGCAAATCACCGGCTCTGGATTCATGTCCTCAGCGCCGCGGTGTTTGCGTCCGTGTTTACACCACTACCCCTAAGAAGCCTAACTCGGCAATGCGCAAAGTGGCCCGTGTTAGATTGACAAACGGAAAAGAAGTTAACTCGTACATTCCAGGTGAAGGTCACAACCTTCAGGAACACTCTATCGTGATGGTACGTGGCGGACGTGTGAAAGACCTTCCAGGTGTTCGTTACCATATCGTCAGAGGAACTATGGATACCGCTGGTGTTGCCGGCAGGACCCAACGCCGCTCCAAGTATGGCGCTAAACGCCCGAAAGCTGCAGCTAAGAAGTAACAGATTTTTATTTAAACGAAACAAGTAGTTAAACTTAGTTTTTGATTTTATTGGATTGATTTATTACGGTTGAGTAAATGGCATTAGAGAATGCCGTTGAAGATGACTAAGATGCAACAACCAAGCGAACAAAAACAACAATTTTTGTAAAAATGAGAAAGGCAAAGCCAAAGAAGAGGATCATATTACCTGATCCTGTTTTCAACAATGTAAGGGTTTCTAAGTTCGTCAACCACTTAATGTACGACGGCAAGAAAAATACATCTTACACAATTTTCTATTCAGCGCTCGACGTTGTTAAGAAAAAGATGGCAAATGAGGAGAAAACTTCTCTCGAAATCTGGGAAAAAGCCCTCGAGAATGTTACTCCGTTAGTGGAGGTGAAGTCCCGCCGTGTCGGTGGTGCCACTTTCCAAGTCCCGACGGAAATCCGTCCCGACAGAAAAGAGTCTATATCAATGAAGAATCTCATAAATTTCGCACGCAAACGTGGCGGCAAAACTATGGCTGAAAAGCTCGCCGCTGAAATCATGGACGCCTACAATCTCCAAGGCGGAGCATACAAACGTAAAGAAGATATGCACCGTATGGCTGAGGCTAACCGTGCGTTTGCCCATTTCAGATTTTAATTGATAACAAATAACAAATGGCAAGTACTGACGAACAATTAGAGTTTACACGCAATATCGGCATCATGGCGCACATCGATGCCGGAAAGACCACTACATCTGAGCGAATCCTTTATTACACCGGTCTGACCCACAAAATCGGCGAGGTGCATGATGGAGCTGCCACGATGGACTGGATGGAGCAGGAGCAGGAGAGGGGCATAACCATCACTTCTGCTGCTACCACCGCATTCTGGAAATACAACGACAAAAAATTCAAAATCAACTTAATCGACACCCCGGGACACGTTGACTTCACCGTTGAGGTGGAGCGTAGTCTCCGTGTGCTCGATGGCACTATCGCCACATTCTGCGCTGTCGGCGGCGTTGAGCCGCAGTCCGAGACTGTGTGGCGTCAGGCCGACAAATATAATGTGCCTCGTATCGGTTACGTCAATAAGATGGACCGCTCGGGCGCAAACTTCCTTGAGGTTGTCCGTCAGGTGCACGACGTGCTTGGCGCTAATCCTTGCCCAATCCAATTGCCTATCGGCGCTGAGGAAACTTTCAAAGGTGTAGTTGACCTTATTAAGATGAAAGCCCTCTACTGGCACGATGAGACGATGGGTGCTGAATATGAGGAAGACGAGATTCCTGCCAACATGCTTGAGGAATGTAAGCAATGGCGCGATAAACTTCTTGAAATGGTATCTGATTTCGATGATGCCGTTATGGAGAAGTATTTCGACGACCCTGCCACAATCACCGAGGATGAGATCAAGGCAGCCCTCCGCAAGGGCACACTTGCCATGAAGGCAGTGCCGATGCTTTGCGGCAGCTCGTTCAAGAACAAGGGCGTTCAGCCTTTGCTCGATGCCGTTTGTGCATATTTGCCAAGTCCTGAGGACACTCCTTTAGTTGAAGGTCATTCGCTCGACGATCCTAACAAGGTTGAGCAGCGTAAGCCTCTCGTTGAGGAGCCACTTTGCGCATTGGTATTCAAGATAGCCACCGACCCTTATGTTGGCCGTTTGGTATTCTTCCGCGTTTATTCAGGTCAGGTTAATTCTGGCAGCTACGTGCTCAATTCACGTTCAGGCAAGAAGGAAAGAATTTCACGCCTCTTCCAAATGCACAGCAACAAGCAGAATCCTATGGAGATTATCGGTTGCGGTGACATTGGCGCAGGTGTAGGATTCAAGGACGTTCGCACGGGTGATACCCTTTGCGACGAAAATCATCCTATCGTACTTGAGGCAATGGACTTCCCTGATCCTGTCATTGGAATCGCCGTTGAGCCTAAAACTCAGAAGGACCTCGACAAACTTGGAGTTGGACTTCAGAAACTTGCTGAGGAAGACCCTACATTCCGCGTTCAGACGAATGAGGAAACAGGTCAAACTGTCATCAGCGGCATGGGTGAGCTTCACCTCGACATTATTATCGACCGTCTCCGTCGTGAGTTCAAGGTCGAATGTAATGAAGGCCGTCCGCAAGTAACATATAAGGAAGCAATCACTAAATCGGTTCAGCTTCGCGAAGTATTTAAGAAGCAGACTGGTGGTCGTGGTAAATTCGCAGATATTATTGTACGCGTTGAGCCGGTTGACGACGACTTTGAGGGCAGCCTCCAGTTCGTCGACGAGGTTAAGGGCGGAAATATTCCTAAGGAATTTATTCCTTCCATTCAGAAAGGTTTCCAGAACGCTATGAAGACTGGTGTGCTTGCCGGTTTCCCCGTTGAGCATCTTAAAGTCACTGTCATTGATGGTTCTTTCCATCCAGTTGACTCCGACCAGATTTCATTCGAACTTTGCGCCGCTCAGGCGTTCCGCAAGGCATGCGCTCAGGCACATCCAGTGCTTATGGAGCCTATCATGCAGCTTGAGGTGGTTACACCTGAAGAGAGCATGGGCGACGTTATCAGCGACCTTAACAAGCGTCGCGGGCAGGTTGAAGGTATGGAGACGAGCCGCAGCGGTGCCCGCATCGTTAAGGCTAAGGTGCCGTTGGCTGAAACTTTCGGTTATGTCACCGCGTTGCGTACCATCACATCAGGCCGTGCCACTTCCACGATGTCGTTCTCGCACTATGCCGAGGTCTCCAAGTCAATTGCCTCGAAGGTGCTGACTGAATGTCAGGGACGCGTTGATTTATTGTAATAAAATTATATTTTAAGATATGAACCAGAAAATCAGAATCAAATTAAAATCTTACGACCATAACTTAGTCGACAAATCGGCTGAGAAGATCGTAAAGACTGTGAAGGCTACAGGTGCTGTGGTGAGCGGTCCGATTCCATTGCCAACGCATAAGCGGATTTTCACCGTGAACCGTTCGACTTTCGTCAATAAGAAAAGTCGTGAACAGTTCCAGCTGTCTTCTTTTAAGAGACTTATCGACATCTACAGTTCCACTTCTAAGACTGTCGACGCACTCATGAAGCTCGAATTACCGAGCGGTGTCGAAGTTGAAATCAAAGTGTAACGTTTGCAGAAGTTGATTCTAACGTGAATTATTAATGTATCATTTATTTAAAAATTAGAGAAATGCCAGGATTATTAGGAAAGAAAATCGGAATGACATCCGTTTTCAGTGCCGACGGTAAAAACATACCGTGCACTGTTATCGAAGCAGGTCCTTGTGTTGTCACTCAAATTAAAACTGTCGAGAAAGACGGCTACAGCGCTTTGCAGCTTGGCTTCCAAGAGAAGAAGGACAAGCACACCACAAAGCCCGAAGCTGGCGCTTTCAAGAAAGCTGGAGTGAAGCCACAAAGACACTTGGCCGAGTTCAAAGATTTTGATGGCGAGTACAAATTGGGCGACACTATTAATGTTGACCTCCTTGATGGAACTGATTTCGTCGACGTTATCGGAACCTCAAAAGGTAAAGGTTTCCAAGGTGTCGTTAAGCGCCATGGATTTGGCGGTGTTGGCCAGGCCACTCACGGCCAGGACGACCGTCTGCGTGCACCAGGTTCAGTAGGTGCCTGCTCTTACCCTGCAAAGGTGTTTAAGGGCATGCGCATGGGTGGACAAATGGGCAACGAGCGCGTGACTGTTCAAAATCTACAGGTAATTAAAGTTTTGCCGGAGAACAATCTCTTGGTTATCAAGGGTTCTATTCCGGGTAGTAAAGGTTCAATCGTAATAATTGAGAAATAATGGAACTCACAGTATATAATATTAAAGGTGAAGACACCGGAAAAAAGGTGACTCTCAACGACGAGGTTTTCGCAATCGAGCCGAATGAGCACGCTGTGTATCTGGATGTCAAGCAGTTCCTCGGCAATCAGCGCCAGGGAACAGCCAAAGCTAAAGAGAGAAGTGAGATGTCCGGCAGTACCCGTAAGTTAGGCAAGCAGAAGGGTGGCGGCGGTGCCCGCCGTGGTGACATCAACTCACCGCTACTTCATGGTGGCGCCCGTGTGTTTGGCCCTAAGCCGCGCGATTACCGCACGAAGCTCAACAAGAAAATCAAGGCGCTCGCTCGTCGTTCTGCCTTGTCTTCGAAAATCAAGGACAACCAAGTGGTTATCGTTGAAGATTTCGATTTTGAAGCTCCAAAAACCAAAGAATTCGTAAATATTGCTAATAATCTTAAATTAGCTGACAAGAAAATGCTTTTGGTTTTAGCGGGTCAAAATAATAACGTATATTTGTCGGCTCGTAATATTCCAGGTGTGAATATTTTAACTGCTTCCAGTCTAAACACTTATGGTATTCTTAATAACAATGCCATTGTTCTGACCGAGAGCAGCGTAGCTGTGTTAAACCAATTCTAAAGCAAGGAGGTAACAAATTATGGATTTTATGATTAAACCAGTAGTGACTGAAAAAGCCACAAAAATTAGCGGAAAAGGCAATCGCTACACTTTCCGTGTATCTCCTAAAGCCAACAAATTCCAGATCAAGAGTTTGATTGAGCAGCTTTACGATGTAAAGGTTCTGCAGGTCAACACGATGAATTTTTCAGGCAAGAAGAAGTCGCGCTACACTCGTGCCGGTGTCATTGCCGGTAAAGTCGCTGCCTTTAAAAAGGCGCTCGTCACTGTAGCCGATGGCCAAACTATAGATTTTTATAGTAATATATAATATAAAAGATGGCAGTAAGAAAATTCAAGCCCACAACACCGGGGCAACGACACAAAGCTATTGGTGTATTTGATAATATCACTGCACGTACACCAGAGAAATCTCTTACAGTCGGTTTACGCTCGACTGGTGGCCGTAACAACGAAGGTCACAGGACGATGCGTTACTTAGGTGGCGGCCACAAACGCCGTTACCGTATCATCGACTTTAAGAGGAGCAAAGACGGTGTGCCAGCTAAGGTGAAGTCTATTGAATACGACCCGAATCGTTCGGCTCGTATCGCTTTGCTTTACTATGTAGATGGCTCTAAAGCTTACATGATCGCACCCAACGGTTTGGAAGTTGGTGCTACGGTCGTCAGTGGTCCGGATGCCGCTCCTGAAATCGGCAACTCCCTTCCGCTGGGAAACATTCCTGTTGGTACTTTAATTCATAACATCGAGCTACGCCCGGGTCAGGGTGCCGTGTTGGCACGCTCCGCCGGTATATCAGCACAGCTGGTTTCGCGTGACGGTGATTATGCGATTATCAAATTACCTTCGGGCGAAACTCGCAAGATCCTTGCTACTTGCAAGGCTACTGTTGGCGTCGTCGGTAATTCCGACCACTCTCTCGAACATTCCGGCAAAGCCGGTCGCTCACGTTGGTTGGGCCGTCGCCCACACAACCGCGGCGTTGTTATGAACCCTGTTGATCACCCAATGGGTGGTGGCGAAGGTCGCGCTTCCGGCGGTCATCCTCGTTCCCGCAAGGGCTTGTATTCAAAGGGCTTGAAGACGCGTGCGCCTAAGAAGTTGTCCTCGAAGTACATTATCGAAAGAAGGAAAAAGTAATTTGATTAATTAATTAACTATGAGTCGATCATTAAAAAAAGGCCCGTACATCAGCGTTAAACTCGACAAAAAGGTAGCTGTGATGAACGAAAGCAAGAAGAAGGCTGTGATTAAAACTTGGTCACGCGCCTCCATGATTTCTCCTGACTTCGTCGGCAACACTTTTGCAGTTCACAATGGTAATAAGTTCATTCCTGTATTCGTTACCGAAAACATGGTTGGTCACAAGCTCGGCGAATTTGCGCCTACTCGTACTTTCCGTGGTCACAGCGGTAACCGCAAAGAATAGAACCCGGGATATGTTTTTTGACAAAAAAAAGAATTAAATACAATGGGTTTAAGAAAAAGAAAATCAGCCGAAACAATAAAGGAGACCAAGAAGTCGCTCAGCTTCGCAAAATTGCGCAACGTGCCTACTTCTCCCCGCAAAATGAGGCTTGTCGCTGACATGGTCCGCGGCAAGGAGGTTTTCCGTGCTTTAGGTATTCTGCATTTCTCCAACAAGGAGGCTGCCGCTAAAGTGGAGAAACTTCTCCGCTCCGCCATCTCCAACTGGGAGCAGAAGAACGAGAAAAAGGCAGAGAACGGACAGCTCTACATAAAGACTATCTTTGTGGACTGCGCTCCGATGCTCAAGCGCCTGCGCACTGCCCCTCAAGGTAGAGGATACAGAATCCGTAAGCGCTCTAACCACGTCACTCTGTTCGTGGATACAATTGAGAAAACTAACGATAACGCTAAAACTGACGCATAATGGGACAAAAAGTTAATCCAATAAGCAATCGCTTAGGAATCATTAAAGGTTGGGACTCTAACTGGTACGGCGGCAAGAATTATGGCGACACAATTCTCGAAGACAACAAAATCCGTCAATACCTCAGCGCCCGCCTGCAGAAGGCAAGTGTGTCACGTATCGTTATCGAGCGCACTCTCAAGCTTGTCACTATCACAGTTTGCACCTCTCGCCCTGGTATCATCATCGGCAAAGGTGGTGAAGCTGTCGACAAACTTAAAGAGGAACTCAAGAAAGTTACCGATAAGAAAGATGTTCAAATCAACATCTTCGAGGTTAAGCGTCCTGAGCTTGATGCCGTAATCGTGGCAAGCAACATCGCTCACCAGATTGAAGGCAAAATCGCTTATCGCCGTGCCGTTAAAATGGCTATAGCCTCTACAATGCGCATGGGTGCCGAAGGCATCAAGGTGCAGGTCAACGGACGTTTGAACGGTGCTGAAATGGCCCGCTCTGAGATGTTCAAGGAAGGCCGTACGCCTCTCCACACTCTCCGTGCCGACATCGACTACGCTCTTGAGGTAGCCGTTACTAAAGTTGGAACTATCGGCGTTAAAGTCTGGATTTGCCGCGGCGAAGTTTACGGCAAGAAGGACCTCGCTCCTAATTTCACTAACAATGCCAAGGACAACAATCGCGGTGGTGGTGACAACCAGCGTCGTGGCGGTTTCCGCAAGCAAAGAAACAATCGTTAACCGTTAAGAAACTAACAGAACAATGTTACAACCTAAGAAAGTTAAATGGAGAAGACCCGCCAAAGGCCGCAGTAAGGGCTTTGCCCACCGCGGTGACCAACTCGCTTTCGGGTCCTTCGGCATAAAGACTCTTGATACAAAATGGATCACTGCTCGCCAGATCGAGGCTGCCCGTGTGGCTGTCACTCGTCACATGCAGCGTGAAGGCCAGATTTGGATCAGAATTTTCCCTGACAAGCCTATCACTAAAAAACCTGCCGATGTCCGCATGGGTAAAGGTAAAGGTGCTCCTGAGGCTTATGTGGCTCCTGTTACCCCGGGGCGTATGCTCATCGAGGTCGATGGTGTCACTCTTGAAGTGGCAAAAGAGGCTCTTCGCCTTGCTGCCCAGAAACTCCCGGTCACCACGAAATTCGTCGTGCGCCGCGATTATGATGAATCTCAACTCGTGTAATTTTGTTTAGATTATGAAAAAGGAAGAAATCAAAGAATTCAGCGACAAAGAGCTGAAAGACCGTCTCGAAACTGCTGAAAAGGAGTATCTCCAGACGAAAATCAATCATTCCATATCCCCTTTGGATAATCCAGCCAAGATCACACTTGACAGGAGAATGATTGCCAGAATGAAAACCGAGCTTCGTGCCCGTGAACTTAACATCAAATAATCCCAACTAACAATGGAAGAAGAATCAAGGAATTTACGTAAGGAAAGAATTGGGGTTGTTTCCAGTAATAAGGGTGACAAATCCATCACTGTTGTGGTGAAGTGGAAAGAGAAACACCCAATCTATGGAAAATTCGTCAACAAGACGAAGAAATATCATGCTCACGATGAGAAAAACGAGTGCAACATCGGCGACAAAGTCCGCCTGATGGAAACCCGTCCTCTGAGCAAGACTAAGAGATGGAGATTAGTGGAAATAATCGAAAAAGCTAAATAATTATGATACAGACTGAAAGCCGTTTGAATGTAGCTGATAACAGTGGCGCTAAAGAAGTGCTCTGCATCCATGTCTTAGGCGGTACAGGTCGCCGTTATGCCTCTCTTGGCGATGTCATCATCGTCTCTGTGAAGAGCGCTATCTCTTCTTCGGAAGTGAAAAAAGGCACTGTATCTAAGGCTGTAATCGTCAGAACTAAAAAGGAAGTACGCCGTGCCGACGGTTCCTATATCCGTTTCGACGACAACGCTTGTGTGTTGCTTAATAATGCCGGTGAGCTTCGTGGCACCCGTATTTTCGGACCTGTAGCACGCGAACTTCGCGCTACTAACATGAAAATCGTTTCACTTGCACCGGAAGTACTCTAATAATTGATAAAAATTTAAGTAATGAGCAAATTACATATCAAGAAAGGCGATACCGTTTACGTCAACTCCGGTAACGACCGCGGCAAGCAGGGACGTGTTCTCAGCGTGTTGGTCAAGAAGGAGAGGGCCGTCGTTGAAGGTATCAACATGGTATCAAAGAGTACCAAGCCTAATGCTAAGCACCCTCAGGGTGGTATAATTAAAATTGAAGCTCCTATTCATGTCTCGAATCTTAACTTGATCGACCCTAAGAGTGGCAAGCCCACCCGTATCGGAGTCCGCAAGAACGAGGCTGGAGTGAAAGTTCGTTTTTCTAAAAGATCAGGAGAGGAGATAAAGTAAATGAGCACATCCCTAAAGAAAGATTACGATGAGAGAATAGCTCCAGCTTTGAAGAAGCAGTTCAATTACACTTCTGCCATGCAGGTGCCTAAACTCGAGAAAATAGTCATTAATGAAGGTCTTGGCGAAGCTACCGGTGATAAGAAAATCATCGAGACTGCCATTAACGAGCTGACCGCTATCACTGGCCAAAAGGCTGTTGCAACCATTTCGAAGAAGGATATCTCCAACTTCAAGGTCCGCAAAAAAATGCCTATTGGCGTGCGCGTCACTCTTCGCCGCGACAAAATGTATGAATTCATGGAACGCTTTATCCGTATCGCCCTGCCGCGTATCCGCGACTTCAAGGGCATCGAGAGCAAACTCGACGGACGTGGCAACTACACTGTCGGCATCACCGAGCAGATTATCTTCCCTGAAATCAACATCGACACTATCACTAAGCTCATGGGTATGAACATCACTTTCGTCACCT
This sequence comes from Muribaculaceae bacterium, assembly GCA_022484565.1. GTDB lineage: Bacteria > Bacteroidota > Bacteroidia > Bacteroidales > Muribaculaceae > JAKVKZ01. The sequence continues at coordinate 10,187 of JAKVKZ010000034.1, read as the reverse complement.
CGGCTCCTACCGATGAAGAAGGTTTTGCTTTGCTCAAGGCTTTCGGATTGCCTTTTAAAAACGCTAAATAAATTCTGAAACATGGCAAAAGAATCAATGAAAGCCCGCGAGGTTAAAAGAGAAAAACTCGTCGCCAAATATGCCGCTAAGCGCGCTGAGCTTAAGGCTGCTGGTGACTACGACGCTCTTCAGGCCCTCCCTAAGAATGCTTCTCCGGTGCGTCTGCACAATCGTTGCAAAATCACCGGTCGCCCTAAAGGTTATATCCGTCAATTCGGTATTTCCCGCATCCAGTTCCGTGAGATGGCTTCGGCCGGTCTTATCCCTGGAGTGAAGAAAGCAAGTTGGTAATCCTTTATTTCACAGTATTACATAACAAGTGAGTATTAAATATTGTCCGGCACGCCGGATCAATTTAAACAAATCAATATGACTGATCCAATAGCAGATTATTTGACAAGATTGAGGAACGCAATCAAAGCGCAGCATCGCGTCGTTGAAATACCTTCCTCTAACTTGAAAAAGGAGATCACCAAGATCCTCTTTGAAAAAGGCTATATTCTTAATTATAAGTTTATAGAAGGTGAGACCCCTAGCGGCATCATTAAGATTGCCCTCAAATACGACAAGGACAAGGTCAGCGCCATCCGCTGTTTGACGCGCGTATCCCGTCCAGGTCTTCGTAAGTACACTGGCTATAAAGAAATGCCTCGTGTATTAAATGGTTTAGGTATTGCCATCCTTTCTACTTCCAAAGGGATTATGACCAATAAAGAGGCCAAACCCCAGCAGATTGGTGGCGAAGTTTTGTGTTACGTTTATTAATAGGAGGTTTAATTATGTCAAGAATAGGTAAATTGCCAATAGTGATACCTCAAGGGGTAAACGTTACAGTTAAGGACAATGTCGTTACAGTTAAAGGCCCTAAGGGTGAGCTTACTCAAGCCATCAACCCTGACCTTACTATAGAGCAGAAGGACGGTAAGCTTACCGTTTCTCGCCCTTCCGACGACATTCAGCACCGCGCTCAGCACGGATTGTACCGCGCTCTCATCCACAATATGGTGGTTGGCGTGAGCGAAGGTTACAAAAAGGAAATGGAACTTGTTGGTGTAGGTTACCGCGCCACTGCTACAGGCCAAGTGCTTGAGCTTGTGCTCGGCTACTCTCACTCAATATATCTTCGCTTGCCTAAGGAAGTTAAAGTTGATGCTAAGAGTGAACGTAACAAGAACCCTCTTATCACACTCGAATCCAGCGACAAGCAACTCCTCGGCCAGGTATGCGCCAAGATACGCTCTTTCCGCAAACCTGAACCTTACAAGGGTAAAGGTATTAAGTTCGTCGGCGAAGTTATCCGCCGCAAATCTGGTAAAACGGCTGCTGCCAAATAAAATTTAAGACGATTATGATTTCCAAGATACAAAGACGTATTAAAATCAAGACTCGCATCCGTGGCCGTATCTCCGGCACTGCCGAGCGTCCACGCATGTCCGTCTTCAGAAGCAATAAGCAGATTTATGTTCAGTTTATCGACGACTCTGTCGGTAAGACTCTCTGCGCCACCTCTTCCAAAGGCATCACCGAAGGCAAGAAAAGCGAAATTGCCGCTAAGGTTGGTGAGGCTGCTGCCAAGTTGGCTCTCGAAGCCGGTATCACTACCGTCGTTTTCGACCGTAATGGTTATTTATTCCATGGCCGTGTTAAATCATTGGCCGACGGTGCCCGCAAGGGTGGACTTAAATTTTAATGAATCATGGTTAATAAAAATAACAGAGTTAAAACTAACAGCGACATCGAACTCAAGGATCGTTTAGTCGCTATCAACCGTGTAACCAAGGTCACCAAAGGTGGTCGTACTTTCACTTTCGCCGCTATCGTTGTGGTTGGAAATGAGGACGGCATCATCGGTTATGGCCTCGGTAAAGCCAACGAGGTTACGGCAGCTATCGCCAAGGGCGTGGAGGCAGCTAAAAAGAACCTTATCCAGGTTCCTGTTTTCAAAGGCACCATCCCTCACGAACAGCTCGCTAAGTTCAGCGGTTCTGAAATCCTCCTCAAGCCGGCAAGTGCCGGTACTGGCGTAAAGGCCGGCGGCGCCATGCGTGCCGTCCTCGAAAGCGCTGGTATCACCGACGTCCTCGCCAAGTCCAAAGGGTCTTCCAACCCTCACAACTTGGTTAAGGCCACCATCAAGGCCCTTTCCCAGATGAGAAGCCCGATTACCATCGCTGAAAATCGTGGCATTACTCTTAATCAAGTATTTAACGGTTAATATATAATCTGATTATGGCAAAAATATTAATCAAGCAAGTTAAAAGCAGAATCAATTGTCCTGCTTATCAAAAACGCACTCTCGATTCTCTCGGCCTGCGCAAAATGAATCATGTTGTTGAGAAGGAAAACACTCCTCAAATCATGGGTATGGTTAACACTGTTCGTCATCTTGTAGAAGTAACGAACGCTTAAAATATTATTATTTATGGATTTAAGTAATTTACAACCCGCTGTCGGGTCCACTAAGAAAAGCAAGCGCGTCGGCCGTGGCCCAGGCTCCGGCAAAGGCGGAACTTCTACACGTGGTCACAAGGGCGCTAAGCAGCGCTCCGGTTACAAGAGAAAAATCGGTTTTGAAGGTGGCCAGATGCCTCTTCAGCGCCGCGTTCCTAAGTTCGGTTTCAAGAACTTTAACCGTGTTGAATACAAGGCTATCAACATCAGCACCATTCAGGCGCTCGCTGAAGCCGGCAAGCTCGACAAAATTTCCGTTAGCGACCTCGTCGCTGCCGGTTTGGTCCGCAAAAATCAATTGGTTAAAATCTTGGCCGATGGTAATCTCACTTTAAAACTTGATGTCGAAGCCAACGCTTTCTCTAAGAAGGCTGAAGAGGCAATCACTGCCGCTGGCGGAACCGTCAATAAAATCTAAGTAGATGAAATTTGTTGATACAATAAAAAATATCTGGAAAATTGAGGACCTCAAGAAGCGTCTGATGTTCACAATCATGATTGTACTTGTGTACCGTTTTGGTTGTCACGTCGTCCTTCCGGGCATCAGTGCCACTGAAATCGACGCCCTGCGCCATTTCACCAGCGGCGGCTTGATGCAGCTCCTCGATATGTTCTCAGGTGGTGCCTTCTCGCAAGCATCTATATTTGCGCTCGGCATCATGCCTTACATCACGGCCTCCATCGTTATCCAGCTTCTGGGTATGGTGCTCCCGTCGTTCCAGAAGATGCAGCGTGAAGGTGAAAGCGGCACAATGAAGCTCAACCAGTACACGCGTTACCTCACAGTGCTTATCCTCTTCCTCCAAGGTCCTGCCTATTTGGTGAACCTTCAGGTGCAGGTTAACTCTGCCGGCGGTTCCGCGCATTTTGGCTTCTTCACAATGACCTATCTCACCATAATCCTCGCGGCCGGTGCCATGTTCATCATGTGGCTTGGCGAGAAGATTACTGATCATGGTATTGGCAACGGTATCTCCTTCATCATCTTGGTCGGCATTCTTGCCCGTTTCCCGAGCGCTTTCGTTCAGGAATTCCTCAGCCGTCTCACCACGGCCCAGGGCGGTCTTGTAATGTTCCTCGTCGAAGTTATCCTGCTTTTCGCCGTTACGGCTGGTGCAATCCTTCTTGTTCAGGGCACTCGAAAAGTCCCCGTACAGTATGCTAAGCGCATCGTCGGCAACAAGCAGTATGGCGGCGCTCGTCAGTACATTCCTTTAAAGGTCAATGCTGCCGGCGTTATGCCTATCATCTTCGCGCAGGCCATCATGTTTATTCCTGTCACTATCTCAGGCTTCGGAGCCAATCAGGGTTCAACCGGTTTCCTCCACGCATTCTCCGATATGACTGGCTTCTGGTACAATTTCGTTTATTTCTTGCTCAACGTCGCCTTCACATATTTTTACACGGCCATCACCGTGCGCCCGACTCAAATGTCGGAGGATATGAAGCGCAACAACGGCTTTATTCCTGGCATCAAGCCTGGAAAACGCACCGCAGAGTATCTCGACTCCATTATGTCACGTATTACTCTTCCAGGTTCGTTCTTCATCGCTTTTGTCGCAATCATGCCTGCGTTCGCTAAGATTTGTGGCGTTAATCAGCAGTTCTCTCAATTCTTTGGCGGTACTTCTCTGCTCATCATCGTTGGTGTCGTTCTCGACACTCTTCAGCAGATTGAAAGCCACTTGATGATGCACCGTTACGACGGCCTTCTCAAGTCCGGTAAAATTAAGGGTCGTACAACCGGAGGCGCTTATTAGCGGAAGGAGATATAATAAATGATTTATTTAAAAACAGATGAAGAAATAGAACTGCTGCGTGAGGCTAATCTCATCGTGGCTCGTACGCTCGGCGAAGTCGCCAAGTTTGTGGCTCCTGGTGTTACCACCCTCAAACTTGACGAGATAGCCGAGGCTTATATCCGTTCTCAGGGTGCCGTCCCCGGTTTCCTTGGCTATGGCGGTTTTCCTAACACACTTTGCATCTCTGTCAATGAGAATGTGGTGCATGGAATTCCTTCAAGCCAAGTCCTTCAGGAAGGCGACATCGTTTCCGTCGATTGCGGTGCTGTGAAGGATGGCTTCAATGGCGACTCCACTTACACTTTCTGTGTAGGCAATGTTGCCGACGAAGTCCGCCAGCTTCTCAAAACCACAAAGGAATCTCTATTCTTCGGTATCGAGCATGCCGTCCCGGGCAATCGTATCGGCGACATCGGACACGCTGTCCAGGAATACTGCGAAAAACGCGGCTATTCCGTCGTCCGTGAACTTTGCGGACATGGTGTCGGCAAGCATCTTCACGAGGATCCTGATGTTCCTAACTACGGAAGAAAGGGCACCGGCCCTCTCATCAAGAACGGTATGGTCATCGCTATCGAACCGATGATTAATCTCGGCAGCAAGAATATTGTCATCGAACGCGATGGCTGGACTTGCCGCACTAAGGACCGCAAACCGTCTGCCCACTTCGAGCACACAATTGCTGTCCACAACGGTAAACCCGACATCCTTTCCTCTTTCAAATATGTAGAGGAAGTGCTTGGTGATAAATCAATTTAGTTTATTATATGTCAAAACAAACTGCCATTGAGCAAGATGGAGTAATCATCGAGGCATTGTCCAACGCAATGTTCCGTGTCGAGCTGGAAAACGGTCACCGCATCACAGCTCACATCTCCGGCAAGATGCGTATGCATTACATCCGCATCCTCCCAGGCGACAAAGTCAAGGTCGAAATGTCTCCTTACGATCTCTCCAAAGGTAGAATAGCTTTTAGATACAAATAAAAAATTCTATAATTATGAAAGTAAAAGCCTCAGTAAAGAAACGTACTCCAGAGTGCAAAATCGTGCGCCGCAAGGGTCGTTTATACGTGATTAATAAGAAAAATCCAAAGTTTAAACTCCGTCAAGGCTAATTCCCTCACGGGAATGCTCCTTGCGATAAATATTCGTAATATATGGCAATAAGAATAGTTGGCGTTGACTTGCCACAGAACAAACGTGGTGAAATAGCCTTGACTTACATCTTCGGCATCGGCCGCAGTTCTGCCAACACCATCCTCCAAAAGGCTGGCGTTGACCCCGACATTAAAGTCAAGGACTGGTCCGATACTCAAGCCGCTAAGGTGCGTGAAGTAATCGGTTCCGACTACAAGGTCGAAGGTGACCTCCGTAGCGAAGTGCAAATGAACATCAAGCGATTGATGGATATCGGCTGCTATCGCGGCATCCGTCATCGTATCGGCCTCCCTGTGCGCGGTCAGAGCACTAAAAACAATGCCCGCACTCGTAAAGGCAAAAAGAAAACAGTCGCTAATAAAAAGAAAGCTACTAAATAATATTAAAGTATGGCAAAAAAGACAGTCGCAGCTAAAAAGAGAATTGTCAAGGTTGACGCAGCTGGTCAGCTACATGTACATTCTTCTTTTAACAACATTATTGTATGCCTTGCTAACAGCGAAGGTCAGGTTATCTCCTGGTCTAGCGCTGGCAAAATGGGCTTCCGTGGCTCTAAAAAGAACACTCCTTATGCTGCCCAAATGGCAGCCCAGGATTGTGCCAAGGTCGCTTTCGACCTCGGTTTGCGTAAAGTCAAGGCTTATGTTAAAGGTCCCGGTAACGGCCGTGAGTCCGCTATCCGTACAATCCATGGCGCAGGTATCGAAGTCACCGAAATCGTCGATGTCACTCCGCTTCCTCACAATGGATGTCGTCCTCCTAAGAGAAGAAGAGTCTAACCTTTCATCTCTTTATTTTTAATTTTTATTTAATTTCCGAATCTTTCCCATGTGATTTATGATTGCATTTTTTCTTACCTCTCGCAATCGCGGCTGCACTAAGAAGATTCTTATTCATCTTTAATTATTAATTAGATTTTAATATGGCAAGATATATCGGGCCTAAAACTAAAATCGCTCGCAAATTCGGCGAACCTATTTATGGTGACGATAAAGTTCTTTCTAAGAAGAACTACCCACCGGGCCAGCATGGTGCTAACCGTCGCAGAAAACTCTCTGAGTACGGCACCCAGCTGCGCGAAAAACAAAAAGCTAAGTACACCTATGGCGTACTTGAGCGTCAGTTCCGCAACCTCTTTGAGAAGGCTTCTAGCACCAAGGGCGTTACGGGTGAAGTTCTGCTCCAACTCCTTGAACAGCGTCTCGACAACGTCGTTTTCCGTCTTGGCATTGCTCCTTCCCGCCCAGCTGCTCGTCAGCTCGTGCTTCACCGTCACATCACTGTTAACGGCACCATTGTCAACATCGCTTCTTTCTCTGTAAAGCCTGGCGATCTCGTTGCTGTTCGTGAAAAATCAAAGTCTCTCGAGGTCATCGCTAATGCCCTCGCTGGCTTCAACCACAGCAAATATCCTTGGATCGAATGGGACGAAGCTACCAAAACTGGTAAGTTCCTCCACATTCCTGCTCGTGAGGATATCCCTGAGAACATCAACGCTCAGTTGATTGTTGAGTTGTATTCTAAACAATAAAATTATTCCGTTCCATGGCTATATTAGCATTTCAGAAACCCGACAAAGTCTTAATGTTGGAAGCCGACAATTTCTTCGGAAAATTCGAGTTCCGGCCTCTTGAACCTGGATATGGCATCACCATCGGCAACGCTCTTCGCAGAATCCTGCTTTCCTCTCTTGAGGGGTTTGCTATCTCTTCCATCCGCATCGATGGCGTTAAGCACGAGTTCGCCACTATCCCAGGCGTTAAGGAAGATGTCACTAACATCATCCTCAACCTCAAGAAAATCCGCTTCAAGCAAGTGGTCGACGGTACCGAAAATGAAGAAGCTACTGTCAAAGTTTCGGGGCAGGATGTCTTTAAAGCCAGCGACATTTCTAAAGTCTTGACCGGGTTTGAAGTTCTTAACCCCGACCTGGTGATTTGTCATCTCGACCCTTCCACTCCTGGTTTCCAGATGAAGTTCACTATTAACAAAGGACGCGGTTTCGTCCCTGCTGACGAAAACCGTAACCCTAACGACGCACTCGATGTTATCGCTATCGATTCCATCTACACGCCTATCGTTAATGTGAAGTATTCTACCGAGAACTTCCGTGTCGAACAAAAAACCGACTACGAGAAGCTTATACTCGAAATCACCACCGACGGCTCTATCCTTCCTAAGGACGCTCTGAAAGAGGCTGCTAAAATCCTTATCCATCACTTCATGCTCTTCTCCGATGAGAAAATCACTCTCGAAAACCACGAGAATGAGGGCAATGAGGAATTCGATGAGGAAGTCCTCCACATGCGTCAGCTCCTTAAGACGAAACTCGTTGACATGGATCTCTCCGTTCGCGCTCTCAATTGTCTCAAATCCGCTGAAGTGGAAACTCTTGGTGAACTCGTCGTTTTCAATAAAACCGACCTTCTCAAGTTCCGCAACTTCGGTAAAAAGTCACTTACTGAGCTTGACGAGCTTCTTGCCAGCCTGAACCTTTCGTTCGGAATGGATATTTCAAAGTATAAATTAGATAAAGAGTAATTAACGATGAGACATAATAAAAAATTCAATCATCTTAGCCGCACTAAGGCACATCGCGATGCCATGCTCGCCAATATGACGGTCTCCCTTATCATGCATAAGAGAATCTTCACCACTTTGGCCAAAGCTAAAGCTCTCAGAATGTACGCTGAGCCTATCATCAACCGTGCAAAAACCGACGACACTGCTAACCGCCGTATCGTTTTCCGTGACCTCCAAAGCAAGCAGGCTGTCACTGAGCTTTTCAAGGAAATAGCTCTTCGCATTGCCAACCGCCCCGGTGGTTACACCCGTATTCTCAAAACTGGTATGCGTCTCGGTGATGCTGGACAAACTTGCTTTATTGAACTTGTTGACTACAATGCCGGCATGCTCAAGGAAGAAGTTGCCAAGAAGACCACTCGCACACGTCGCTCACGCAAGTCTGCTCCTAAGGCTGATGCAGCAAAGGCTGAAGCACCAAAGGCAGAGGCTAAGCCGGCTGAAGCTCCTAAAGCAGAGGAAACTCCTGCTGAAGCTCCTAAGGCCGATGCAGCTCCTGAGGCTTAATCTTTTTTCGAAGATTATTTTATCACATATTAAAAAAGCATCCGTCATTGGCGGATGCTTTTTTGTGCTTTGTATTTCAGCTTATCACTGTTCCTATTTGTTGATTCTTATCACTCTTATTCCTAATGCGTTTCTGCTCCTTTTCAGCATGTCGCTCAGCGTTTCCTTGCTGATTTCCACTTTTCCGTCAACCGACGAGGCATTCAGCAGGTATAGTGTATCATCCTTTTTCATCAGTATGCCGAGGTGCGACACGTCAAGACCTTCCTTTTTGGTCACTAATCCCGCTATGTCTCCGTCCTCAATTGCGTCTTTAGTCTCCTTTGAGTTCAGCCATTCCTTCTTCACATAGTAGAATTTGTGCATCGTGTAGCCGGCTTCCACACTCTTTATTTTCTCAAACTCAACGCTGTCCTTCAGTGCTGGATACAAATTCCTGTGTCCGCTCATGAAGTCAAGCGTTTTTATGATATCCCTGCTTCCAGGAATGCTCGATGTCAATTCGCTCACGTTTCCGCGGTGGAAATTGTCAACCACCCATTCGCTGAAGTAGTGAAGTCTTGATGAATAGCCGTTCATTTCGCCGTTCTGGTATCTTATGTTTTCCAGATTGTTCGCGAAGTCCCGCCATGAAAATCTTCCGTCAAGCGTCGTGCGTGTCAATGCGTACAGCGTTTCTATGAAAGTCGTGCAGTCGAGTTGGTCAATGTTTATTGTCAGCATTTCTTCCTTTCCTTCGAGCGTATGTGCCACGTATGGTGTGCCTATTAGTTTCTGCCCGTATAGCATCACAAGCTCATTTGGCGTTTTCTTTCCGCTTTCAATGCCCGCTTTAAGCAGCTCATTTATCTCAGCAGTGTCTTTCTCGCAGTGGAATTTCATTTGCATTGGGGCGATATTCCTCTCTGCGCTTGTTTCCGCTGTGCTGATTCCGTTATTTGCAGCTTTCCCTGTTGCCACGTTGTCTTTAATCCCTAAGTAGCACAGAGGAAGCATTATCATTATTAAAAGTATGAATTTTCTCATTTTCCAGTAAGATTTATATTTATAGCGTTACGAAGTTACGAATATTTCTTTTAATTCTATGTCCCATTTTCCTTATTTCTCCTTTTCCTCGCCAATTTCCTGTTTATCCTTTATTTTTCACATCTATTTATATCTATATTTTGTTCCCCTTCCTTTCCTTTTATCCTTTTTCCTTGATTTTTCCCTCATTTCTTGCATTACCTTAGCTCTTTGGTTCGTGGTAGTACTTTGTAGCGAGGTGAGTCGTTTTATTCATAATGAAAGAACATTAATAAATTGCGTTCAATAAATAGTCAAAATTAATAACTGCTATGGATAATGTCAGCAATTGTATAATTGTCGAAGTTCCTGAAACTCGTTTCTTGTCCCGCATGTTTTCATCTGAAGCAGAAAAGTTGGTGCAGAAATTAGTGGGACACTCATGCAATAATTCAGAGAATCAATCAATTAACCCTCTAAAACTGTCCCAGCCGCTTCCGCAAATGGCGCAATTGAGAGCGGAAAATATGGTGCAGAAATTAGTGGGACACTTATCCGATAAATCACAAAATCAATCAATTAGCCTCCGAAAAGTGTCCCAGCCGCTTCAGCAAGTGGC
>JAKVKZ010000033.1 GCA_022484565.1 Muribaculaceae bacterium | reverse complement strand
GCAGGCAGCATTATGAGTTCGTTCAATGAAATCGACGGAGTGCCTGCTACAGGCAATAAATGGCTTTTGACCGACCTTCTCCGCAACCAATGGGGATTCAAGGGCTTTGTAGTCACTGACTACACTGCAATCATGGAGATGATGGCGCACGGAATGGGCGATTTGCAGCAGGTTTCGGCTCTCGCTCTTAATGCTGGAACTGATATGGACATGGTGAGCGAAGGCTTTGTCGGCACAGTTGAAAAATCGCTTCAGGAGGGCAAGGTGACGATGGATGCCATCAACACTGCCTGCCGCCGCATTCTCGAAGCAAAATATAAACTCGGACTTTTCGACGACCCTTACCGCTATTGCGACCCTAAGCGTGCCGCAAAGGATATAAATCTTCCTACGAGCAAGGCTACAGCCGAAAAAATCGCTACCGAGACTTTTGTCCTGCTGAAGAACGAGGGCAATCTGCTCCCTCTTCAGCGCACTGCTAAAATAGCCCTTATCGGCCCGCTTGCCGATTCAAAGGCTAATATGGCTGGCACATGGAGCGTGGCAGCCGAACTTGATAAGACTTATTCAGTGTTCAACGCCATGAAGCAGGCTGTTGGCGACAAAGGTCAAGTGACCTATGCAAAAGGCTGCAACCTGATGCGTGACTCAGTGATGGAGGCCAATGCCACAATGTTCGGTCGCGGTATGCGCGATGGCCGCAGTGAGGCGGAGATGAACGAAGAGGCCATGAAGATAGCCCGTGATGCCGACGTGATAGTGGCTGCCATGGGCGAATCATCGGAAATGAGTGGTGAATGCAGTTGCCGCACTAATCTTGACCTGCCCGATTGCCAACGTGCATTGCTCGAAAAACTTGTGGCTCTCGGCAAGCCTGTAGTGCTGCTGAATTTCTCCGGACGCGCCACCACATTGACTTGGGAAAATGCCCATATTCCGGCAATAATGAATGTGTGGTTCGGTGGCTCGGAGGCAGCTAAGGCGATTTGCGACGTAGTGTTTGGCGATGTCGCTCCAAGCGGCAAACTCTCCATGACTATGCCTAAGAGCGTCGGTCAGATTCCTCTCTACTACAATCACAAGAACACTGGCCGTCCGCTTGAAAAAGGAAAATGGTTCACCAAGTTCCGCAGCAACTATCTCGACATCGACAATGATCCTCTGTATCCGTTCGGTTACGGACTGTCGTACACCAAGTTCGACTATAGCGGCATGGCACTCAGCGGCACCGCAATGGACCAGAACGGCAAGATAACGGCAACAGTCACAGTGACAAATAACGGAAACTTCGATGGCGATGAGGTCGTTCAGCTTTATATCCGCGACATGGTGGGCAGCATCACGCGCCCGGTGAAGGAGCTGAAGGGCTTTAAACGTATTCACCTTGCCAAAGGCGAGAGCCAGACTGTAAGTTTCGACATCACGCCCGAAACCCTGAAATTCTACAACAGCGACCTCAAACTGGTGTGCGAACCGGGAGAATTTCAGGTTATGATAGGCGGCGACAGCGAGAATGTAATCACGAAGAGTTTTACATTAAGATAAGTTTCATAGATTATAATACGGGTATATAAGGCATAAATTTTATGTCTGTAGAAAGATTGTAAAAGTGTTTATTTGCAAAGAAAGGCGCGCGTCGGTGATGACGTGCGCCTTTTGTCACTGGATATGCTTTCTCGTAGTATAGATGTATATTTTTCCTGACTGATAAAAACGTGAGTTCCTTCATTGTAACCTGCTTTTTCCGAAGGGCACCAACGATGTAGAACATTCCCGCTAATTGCCTCGGATAAAGCGATGGGCTAAGAATTATTCTTTGCAAATATCTTCAACTTTTATTCAATGTGCAAATGCCAAATTTCCTAAAATGGCTCATTCGGATTCCCTCGTGATACGTTTGATTAAAATTTATGCTTAAACGTCGCTAAATTTTGAATATTAATGTTTACTTTTGCATAGAAGAACTATTGAAACATGAGGCTGATATTTAAAACCATTATGCTTGTGGCACTGATGCTGTTAGCGTCGTGCAATCATGGAAGAACCGACGATGCTGCAACACGACATGCCGATTCCCTGTTGAGCGAGGTCAACGACTCAATCTTGGTGAATTCACCGAAGGCGAGCGCGATGGCTAAGGCCGGTATGCGCAATGCCGCCGACAGCATCGAGTATTACGGCTATGTCGTGGCTTTGGGAAAGATTTACTATATGTCGTCGAAGACTGATTCCATGCGGCAGTGCGTGAACAGGGCATTGTCGTTTGTCAATAGGACTTCGGAGCCTACCCCGCGCCATTTCGACCTGAAGGCAAATGCTTATGGGGTGCTGGCTACTGATTTCTATCATAAGCGTCAGGCTGATTCGGCAATTGTGAATTTCCATCTGTCGTACATTGCCATGATGCACGGTAATAACCTTGGCAATCTGCCTGCACAGTGTGCCAACCTTGCCGATGCCTATGAGCAGAAGAATGATATGGCTCAGGCTGCCAACTGGTATCGCCGCGCCCTGTTCCTGACCGATTCCCTGCGGCTGCCGCACAGCACTTATGTGTCGCTTTATTTGGGCCTTGCGCAGGTGTACATGAACCTGCATGATTTTGAAAATTCACAATATTATTATAGGCAGACCGAAAAGAGCTATAACGACCTCACACCGAACCTGAAATTCTATTTTCTGAACAATTATGCGAGCTTCTACTATTATTCCAAGGAATATGGCAAATCGCTTGTTCTGTTCCGCCGTTTGCAGGCAATGGTAAAGGACAATCCCGACATGGAATTCGATCTTAACCTTTGCCGGCTCAACATGGCTGATGTGTTCTTCAATCTCGGGCAAAACGATTCGGCACGCTATTATCTGAAAATCACCGAGCCGTATTTTGTGGCGCAGAATGTGCAGCCGGCGATATATTACGGCAACACCGTGAAGATTGGCCTTGCGCTTGCCGACAATGATGTGGCGCGTGTTCGCTGTATTCTTGCCGCTGAAAAGTTCCCGCCGCCCGATGAGCCTAATCTCAGGGACATCCGCCGTCGCTACATGCGTTCATTCTTTATCCGCACCGGCGATTACAAGAATGCCTATTCCAATTTGCTCTATTCTACTAATCAGAACGATTCAATCGAGCATAGCCGTGCACATATCCTTGCTACTGAGATAATGATGCGCTATCAGCAGGACACTCTGGCTCTCCACAACAGTTTGCGGATTGAAAATGAGGTGCATAAGACGGATAGAATGTATTTATGGCTTGTGTCGAACACTGCGGTTGCCGTGGTGCTTCTGCTGGCTGTGATTATAGGTGTGATAATGGTGCGCCGCCGTGCAATGCGCAATGAGATGAAACTTCTGCGCAGCCGTCTCGATGGCGTCCGCAGCCGTATCTCCCCGCATTTCATCTTTAATGTTCTCAATCATGAGGCCTCAGGCGAGGTTAACAGCGAAAACCTTCAGAAAATGGCGAAGTTGATGCGCACTAATCTGGAATTGTCGCGGCAGACTTACATCACGCTGAAGGCTGAACTTGATTTTGTGAAGCAATATGTGGATGCTGAAAAGTCGCTTCTCGGCAAAGAGTTTAAGTATTCGGTGGAGGTTCCAGCCGATTCGGAACTTGAAAAGATAATTGTGCCGTCGATGGCGGTGCAGATTCTTGTGGAGAACTCAATAAAGCACGGACTTCTTCAAAAGGGCGGAAAACGTGAATTGTGCATCAGGGTGGTGAGAAATGCTGATTCCACCGACATTTTCGTCGAGGACAACGGCACTGGTTTCACAATGGGCGGCTCCAGCAGTGGAGTGGGCCTTGGGCTGAACATAATCCGCCAGACAATATTGATAGTAAATCAGAATAATAAGAAAAAAGTGAGGTTTGAAATTCATAACCGCGTTGAGAATGATGCCATTGTGGGCTGCGTGGCGCACTTTATGATTCCCGACGGCTTGAAGTTCATGGAAACATAATTCGTTTGGACACGGTTTCGAGCCATTTAATCATTCTTTTTGGCATAAATGGAGAAACTCGTGCGTTTTTCTTGCAATTCTGTGATATATCTGCTTAATTTGCAGAAAAATATGTGAATCATGAAAATAGGAATTATTGATGACGACCCTAAATCAATTGAAGTTCTCGCCGGAAAACTGAATGCGATGAATGGAATTGAAGTTACTTGCACTGCCGGAACAGGCAAGGCTGGATATGAGATGCTACTTGATGAAAAAGTTGACCTCCTCTTTCTTGATGTGCAGCTCCCCGACATGACGGGCATGGATGTGCTCGACATGATTCAGAAGGACGGCAGCATTAATTGTGGAGTTGTGATTTATTCCACTTACGATGAATATATGTTGCAGTCGTTCCGCAAAAATGCGTTTGATTACCTTCTGAAGCCCGTCGATGATGATGAGCTGAAGCTGATAATCGACAGGTTTGCCGCCAATGAGGAGGAAATGAAGCCGAAGTCGATGGAACGTATAGATGCTGAAGAAAAAATTCTGCTTTTCCTTAACACTACCGATTTCCGCTTGGTGCATATAAAGGATATCGGGCTGTTCTGCTATAATAGCAACCGGCGTCTGTGGGAAGTTTATGTTGCCGGCAACAAGCGTGGCTTTGTGCTGAAGCGTTCAGTGACCAACGCCATGATTTTAGGCTTTGATCCCCGCTTTGTGCAGGTGCATCAGTCGTTTATCATCAATTTGAATTATCTTTCGGAAGTAATCGACAATAAGTGCCATTTCCTGCCGCCGTTCGATTATATCGACACCGTCAAGGTGGGCCGCATGTATCGCCGTAAACTTATCCAGCGTTTCAGCCGCCTGTAACTTCCCCAAACAGAGCTTTATTTCCTTGTCCTAAAGTGATGTGAATTATTTCTTTTCCTTAATTCTTAGGGCAAAGATAGTGATTTCAATGCTTTATATGGAATTATTCTTAATATTTATTTATGGCACTTGTTCATGTCATTTTTTAATTCATATCTTTGCCGCAACAATTTAAAAGGATAAGTCATGAAAATAGATTTTGAAAAGTTTTCCTCTGATGTTAAAAGGTTTATTGCAAAATTCCCTGTTGAAATCATTATGTGCGTCTTTTTCTTCGGTCTTTCGCAATGGCTTGTGTCGATTGACGGTGTTAGTGGTAGCAATGCTGCTCGATATTGGTCGTCGATGTGCTATTTCCCTATAGTTTTGGTGCTCGCTTACACTTTGAATATGTTGTGCTCGAAGCGGTTGCGCCTTATCTATTATGCATCGGTCATCACTGTCGTTTTGCTGATGCTGGTTGATATGAAGTCTTACGTCGACAGTCCAAGCTTCGGTTTCACTATTCTTCTTGCTGCCATCGTTCTCTTTCTCAGTGGCAAGAGTCGTGATAATGCAGGCTTTGCCCGCAATTTCGTCACCATTTGTCTCGATTTGCTGATTTCGGCCTTGATTTCGGGCGTGCTGTTCTTGGCATTGCTCATTATATTCGAGACCTTGAAATATCTTTTTGGAATTTTAGGCCCAAATGGTGAAGAACGTTTGGCTTTATTCGCATCAGTGCTTGTCTTTCCACTTTTGTTCCTTTTCTTGCACAATTTGCGTGAGGAGAAGGTGGAGCAGGAGTGGCATTTGCCCAAGTTCATCAGGATTGTGATTGATTTCGTGATTTGTCCTGCCATCGTAATCTACACTGCGATTCTCTACGTATATTTTGCTAAGATAATAATTTCATGGACTTTACCGAAGGGTGGGCTGGCAGTTCTTACGGTGGCTTATTTCATCGTTGCGCTTGTGGGACGTATGCTTCAGGAAGTGGCTGAAAGCAAATATTATAAATGGTTCTTCCGCAATTTTGCCTACTTCAGTCTTCCTCCGCTGGTGATGTTCTGGATAGCTTTGCTCAGCCGTGTGTCTGATTATGGTTTGACTGAATTGCGCACTTATTTGCTCTTTGCCGGAATTGTGATGGTGGCTTTTGTCGCTTTACTGCTCACTAAGAAGCACAACCGTTATCAGTTGCTTGCCGTCATTGCCTCGTGTGTGATTGTCCTGCTTACCTACATTCCTGGCATCAGCGCGAAAAGCATTGGCATGTATTCGCAGCAGCAGCGTTTCAACCGTTATATCACTGCCTTGAATTTGCTTGATGCCAAGACGAATAAACTGAAGACCGACATAAATTACCTCCTTGCTGATTCAGTGAAGGAGTCGGCATACGAGGAATTTGTAAGTTGTTATGGCTATCTCGCTGATGCCAAAGGCCATGAAGAAATGGTGCATAAATATGGCAATTATATGCCTGTAAATGATAACTCTGCATCTGATGAGCAAAGTAAAAGTTGGACGAGGAGTACTCCAAAAGGCATCAGCTTAGGCGATTATAAGTATTATTGCGGCATGATTTCTAATAATGATTCTGAGAGCGATCCCGCATTTACCACTACTCAGCGAGATGACAAAATTGACATATTCTATAAAGACCAGAAAATCATGACTTTCATCCCTGTCGCCAACATGGATAGGCTGAAAAATAATCAGGATTCAGCGCCGGAATTTAATTTCACTGCCGAAAATGGAAATTGGAAAGTCCTTATTTCGAGAATAGAAATAAGCGATAATGGATATTACCCGGTTGTCACCAAAATTCTGATTTTCTCTAAAGTCCCTATAGCCGGAAACTAATGTAACAGCCGTAAAGCGTTTATAGCCGATTCAACCAGATTTGGAAGAATCGGTCATAAATGCGGTAGCCGTCTTCACTGTCGAGCACAAATTCATTGTCGATTAGCCATTTCAGTGCCACATTCACGCTGCTTGCGGCCTTGAGGTCGTATTTTTTGATGAAAGATGAGGCATTGATTTCCTTCACAATCTTCTCGTGGGCAATGGCAATCAAGAGTGCCCGCTGGTTAGCTGAGGCGAATTGACAATATCGTTGGTAGGTGTATTGTTCTTCCTCCACGCAATTGGCAATAATCTGCTTAACCGCTTCAATCGTCACTTTATCGGCCTTCTCGGCGAAAAGACGATTTAGTATTGTCTGGATGTACCACGTGTAGCCGTCAAAACTATTGTAAATATTATCGAATACATCTTCAGGCAATTCTTTTCCCGCATCCTTGAATTTGTCGGCAGCAAACTCGTAATATTTTTCTTTGCCAATCACGTCAAGGTGCATCTTCTGAGTGCTTTGATAGAATGGCCGTTTTGCTGATGCGAACATTTCTTCAATTAGGTGCATTTTACTGCCTGCAAATATGAAGTGGACGTTTGGCAAAAATTGGATGTAGCTCCGCAATTTTGCTTCAAGCCCTTTTTCGGGATAAGTCGCTATTTGTTGGAATTCATCGAATGCCACGTAACATGCCTTTTCTGAGTGATTGAGGTAGTTGAATATTTGTTCAAGCGTTTCTTCCGACTGTTCGGGAACAATATCTACTGTAATTGATGGATTTCCTGTGATTTCGTCATTTTGGATTACTGGCCGTAGGTTCTTTACGAATTGCATCACCTTTTTTAAGGCCGATTCCGAGAATGAATCGAGCTTTCCAACAACTGCTTTGCTGAATGTGCGGACAAATTCATATTGGTTTTGTGTGCCGAAAATGTCAATATAAATGCATGCTGTGTCCTTATGCGTCATTCCTATTTCGTGAAACGCATTTTTTATCAGCCCAGTTTTGCCGATGCGCCTTGGGCTTATAAGGGTTACATCCCGCCCGTTATCAAGGGCGGAAATCAAATCTTCTGTCTCTTTTTTTCGGTCGCAAAAGTATTCGGGACCGGCATAACCTGTTGTCAAAAAAGGATTTGTCATGGCTTATTGCTATTACAACTTTTATGTTACATAATTTATGTAACATCTTTTATGTAATGCAAAGATATAAGAATGTTTGGGATTTGACAAATATTATTGGCAAATATTATTTCACACAGCTTTCAAATCTGTGATTTCGGTGAATATCGCCACGGCTTCCTCCACTGTGGTGACGTTGTCGATTAATATAGAGCGTTTTCCTGATATTTCGCGGATGTGGCAGCGGCGCGGGAATTTTTGGAGATAATTCAATATCTTTCCGAATGCTGCCGACTGATAATAGGCTTTGTTCTCATCGCCGACGAAATAAACGTACATTTTTCCGAGTTTCAGGTTGATTTTCTCAATTCCGAGTGTGCGGGCTATGCGTCGCAGCGTCACTATGCGTATCAGTTCGTGCCCTTCTTTTGGAATCTTTCCGAAGCGGTCCTCAAGCCGTTTGCGGAATGCCATCACGTCGGTCTCACGCTCCATTCCGTCGAGTTCTTGATAAAGGCTGATCCTTTCACCTTCCTGCGGCACATAGGTGGCTGGGAACATCAATTCCATGTCCGATTCAATTGTGCAGTCGGCCACGAAGGCCTTTTCGTCTTCGTTTGCTGAAAGCGTCTCATCGTCCTTGAATGTGTCGGCAAATTCTTCAGTTTTCAGTTCAAGCACGGCCTCTTTCAGAATCCTTTGATATGTCTCGTAGCCGAGGTCGGCAATGAATCCGCTTTGCTCAGCGCCCAGCAGATTGCCGGCTCCGCGTATGTCGAGGTCCTGCATGGCTATGTGGATGCCACTGCCGAGTTCCGAGAAACTTTCGATGGCCTGCAACCGCCTGCGTGCCACTTCTGTAAGCACTTTCCGTGGCGGAACGAGCAGATAGCAGAATGCCTTGCGCGAACTTCGTCCCACGCGTCCGCGCAGTTGGTGCAGCTCGCTCAGTCCGAAGTTTTGGGCATTATTGATGATTATCGTGTTCACGTTCGGCATGTCTATTCCGCTTTCTATAATGGTAGTGGAAAGCAGTATGTCGTAGTCGTGATTTGTGAAGTCGATTATTGCTTTTTCAAGCTTTTCGGGAGGCATCTGCCCGTGGGCGACAATAACTTTTGCGTCGGGCACAAGGCGGTGAATCATTTCTTCTATTGCGGTAAGGCCCTCAATGCGGTTGTTGATGAAGAAAATCTGTCCCCCGCGCGACATCTCGAAGTTGATTGCTTCAGCCACAATGTCGTCGCTTACGGTATTCACCGAAGTCAGGATAGGGTAGCGGTTGGCTGGCGGAGTGTTGATTGCGCTCAGGTCGCGTGCGCCCATCAGCGAGAATTGCAGTGTTCGCGGAATTGGTGTGGCCGACATTGTGAGCGTGTCAACGTTCACTTTCAGCTGCTTCAACTTTTCCTTTGTGGCAACGCCGAATTTCTGTTCCTCATCCACTACCAATAGTCCCAAATCGTGGAATTTCACTGCTTTGCCAATCAGTTTGTGTGTGCCTATTATAATGTCGATTTTGCCTGCTGCAAGGTCGGCGAGAATCTGTTTCACGTCGGCTGCCTTGCGGGCGCGGCTTAGATAGTCGATGCGTACTGGAAAATCTTTCAGCCGGTCGGTAAATGTTTGGAAATGCTGGAATGCAAGCACGGTGGTAGGCACAAGCACTGCCGTCTGTTTGCCGTCGGTGGCTGCCTTGAATGCTGCGCGTATGGCCACCTCTGTCTTTCCGAATCCCACATCTCCGCATACGAGTCTGTCCATCGGACGTTCACTTTCCATGTCGGCTTTCACTGCATTTGTCGCCTTCAGTTGGTCGGGCGTGTCCTCGTAGATGAACGATGCCTCAAGTTCTTCCTGCATGTAGCTGTCGGGCGAATAGGCGAAGCCTTTTTCGTCCTTTCGTGCTGCGTACAGCTTTATAAGGTCGCGGGCAATGTCCTTCAATTTCGATTTGGTGCGCTCCTTCATGCGGTCCCAAGCCCCGCTGCCAAGTTTGTTCAGCTTTGGTGGCACGCCTTCTTTTCCGCGGTATTTTGCAAGTTTGTGTAGCGAATGAATCGACACGAAAATAATGTCGTCGTTCATGTACACCAGTTTTATCACTTCCTGCATAGTCCCGTTTACTGTGGTGCGCAGAAGTCCTCCGAATTTGCCCACTCCGTGGTCAACATGCACAATGTAGTCGCCCACTTCTATTTGGTTCAGCTCTTTAAGCGACAGAGCAAGTTTTCCCGACCGTGCGCGGTCGCTTTTCAGGCTGTATTTATGAAATCTGTCGAAAATCTGATGGTCGGTGAACACGCATATTTTCAGCTTATTGTCCACGAATCCCTCATGCACGGTCCTTAGAATCGGCGTGAATTCAATTTCGTCCTTTCGGTCCTCAAAAATCACTTTCAGCCGTTCTATCTGTTTTTCACTGTCCGACAGTATGAAAATCTTGAAGCCGTTGGCGAGGAAATCCTTGAATGAGCTGCTTATCAGGTCGAAATCCTTGTGATATATGCCTTGCGGAATGTAGTTGAGCGTAAGCCGTGCGTCGGCATGTTGCCTGCTTTCGTTGAAGTGATAGTCCACTCGCCGGAAACTGTCGAATCGCGGCTGAAAACTTTCGGTGTCGATGATTTTCTGCATGGCGTCCTTGTCGCCTTCATCGGCAATCACCGTTTTGTCCGAAATCTTTTCATCGCCTATGGCGTTTATTCGGTCGATTATGTAGTCATGGTCGCGGCACAGTATTATTGTGTCGTCGGGAATATAGTCCAAAAACGACACGCCCACCGAACTGTCGGCGTTTGAACCGTTTATTATGAATATCTCATCCACGTTGCCTTTCGACAATTGCGTTTCCACATCGAATGTGCGGATGCTGTCGATGTCGTCGCCGAAAAAGTCAACGCGGTAGGGGAGTTCGTTGGAATAGGAGAACACGTCGAGTATTGAGCCGCGAAGTGCGAATTGCCCGGGTTCATACACATAATCAACTTCACTGAATCCCAATTCCCGCAGTTTCTTCGCTGTTTCGGTCATGTCGGCTGTGCCTGGGAATGCAAGCCGCAAAGTGGCCTTGTTGATTGTCTCCTTTTTCGACACTCTTTCGGCAAGAGCTTCTGGATAGGTCACCACCCAGCACAGTGTATTGCTCGTGTACCATTCATTAAGCACTTCAGTGCGCAGAATTTCCGACGGAGCGTCAACTTGCCCGTATTTTATGTCGCGCTTGTAGCCCGAAGGCAGCATCAGCACGCTTTGCTCTCCGCAGATTTGGCATAGGTCGTAATACATGTATCCGGCCTCGTCAATGTCGTTGGCTATGATAAGATATGGCTGTTCCCGACGTGGAAATCGTGAAAACAGCATCGCGGCTGCCGAACCGGCAAGTCCGTCGATGCTCATTATTTTGTTCCCCTCATTAGCAAGCATCTTGGCTATTGCCGTGGTGCGTGCCTTTGGGTTAAGAATGTCGCAAAGAGTGTTGATGTCCACCTTGCACTGAATATTTATTTCTTCTTTTTGTTTGGTTTGCTGGCTTTTTCTTTTGGCGTGCCTATTTTCAGTAAAGTCACGTAGTCGCCCGGGCGGTTGAACATTTCAGCGGCACGTGTCAGCGCCTCGTCATCTTTGATGGTCTGTATGATTGCGCCCTTTTGATAATAGTAGCGTTTCTGAATCTCGCCTGCCAGCAGGTCGGATATGGCTTTGCGGTGCGTGTCGAGGTCTTTCTGAAGGTCATGCTTCAGAAGTTTGTCGAGCGATGCGAACGCCACTTTTGCCGAGTCGGTCATGTATCCTTCAATTTCTGCTGATTCGCGCAGGTCTTTCAGTTTGTCCTCGCACACTTTGTCGTAGGCAAACGTCTTTGGATTGATGAAATGCTTGAATTCGCTGTATATCGAGTCCGTTATCGTGAAATCTTCGGCTGACGGGATTGTGGCGTGTTCGCTGGCATATTTTGTCGCGAAATTGAATGCCCAGTTGTCGCGGATTATGTTGAATGAAAGTCTGTCAACTTTCGGATAGTCCACTTTGATGTCTGGCGTTATTCCGCCTCCGTCGCGCACTTCGCGTCCGTTAAGCGTCTTGAACACGTGCGTAAGGCTGTCGGGGATGCGTGCCACGCTGCCGTCGGGGTTGCGGTGGCTGTAGTCGATTGCTTGAATCAGTCGTCCGCTGGGTATATAATATTTTGCTATCGTCACTTTCAGCATTCCGTCGAATGGCAGTTGGCGTGTGGTCTGTACAAGTCCTTTTCCGTAGGAGCGCGAGCCGATTATCACGGCGCGGTCGAGGTCCTGCAATGAGCCGGCCACAATTTCACTCGACGATGCTGAATTGCCGTCGGTCAGCACTGCCAATGGTATTTTTGCGTCGATTGGGTCTTGCGTGGTCTTGTAGGTCTTTTCCTGTTGCTTCGAGCGTCCGCGCGTCTGTAGCACTTCCGTGCCTTTGGGTACGAACATTCCCACAATCTGCACTGCGCTTTCCAGCAGTCCGCCGCCATTTCCTCGCAGGTCGATTACTATGTATTTCACTGCCGGATTCTTTTTCAGCGTGAGCAGTGCGTTCTTCACTTCCTCAGGCGCTTTCTCGTTGAATGTCGTCAGATAAATGTATCCCACGTTTTCATGAACCACTCCAAAGTAAGGCACGGCATTTATTTGAATCTTCTTGCGGGTGATTTCAAATGTCTTGATGCTGTCAGTCGTGTATGGGCGGCACACCGTCACTTTTATCTTTGTGTTGGCTTGTCCTTTAAGGTGCTCGCTCACTTTTGAGCTTTCCCAGCCTTTCACGCTGTCGTTGTCAATCTTTATGATTTTGTCGCCTGCGCGAAGTCCTGCCAATGCTGCCGGACTGTTCTCGTAAGGCTCTGAAATGTACACGCTGCCTTTGCTCTGCATTATGTACGAACCTATGCCGCCGTATTCCCCCGTGGTTATCGTAAGGAAGTCGTCCTGGTCCTTGGCGGGAATATATTCAGTGTACGGGTCGATTTCGTCGAGCATCGCATTGATGGCTGTCTCTACCGATTTCTGTGGGTTGATGCTGTCAACGTAGAATGTGTTCAGTTCCTTGTATAGGCTTGTGAATATGTCGATGTTCCTTGCTATTGCCGCATCGTCATTGGTTTTTGCCTTGATTATTGCAGCCGGCGCGATTATCGCCGCTATTATGGCTGCTGTTATGATTATCTTGATGCTTTTTCTCATTTCCGTGAAATTTGACTGCTAAAGTACTACTTAACGATGGAATATCTGCAATATGCCATCTTAAAAATAATTTAAAAGTGTGGATTTTCTCAAGATTTTTCGCTTAGATGTTGCATATTCCAATTTTTGAATGTACTTTTGCAACGCAATTCTGAAAGGCATTGCACCCTGCTTCAATAGCTCAGTTGGTTAGAGCACATGACTGTTAATCATGGGGTCGTTGGTTCAAGTCCATCTTGAAGCGCAATTTCAAAAATAAACTCAGCTTGCTTCAATAGCTCAGTTGGTTAGAGCACATGACTGTTAATCATGGGGTCGTTGGTTCAAGTCCATCTTGAAGCGCAAATCAAGTAAAATCCTGTAAATTAATAATTTGCAGGATTTTTTATGTCCTAACAGTTTGTCCTCTCGGATTTAAGAATGTTAAAAATACACTTTTATATTTAAAACCTTATGCTGTGATATACAACTAATTGGGGGAAAATAGTAAATTTACCACGATTAATCTTTACCTAAGAATATGCTAAAGGTGGAAATGCTCTATCGTGGAAATTTCTTAAATGATTAATGAGAAAGACTGGTACTAAACGCTATTCCTTTATATGCTGATTTTGCGCTGGTGCGTATAGGGAGCTATAGCTTAAATTCGTTATTATCACAATGTTAACAGAACTAAAAGAAAAAGTATATCGCGCCAATCTTGATTTGGTCAGGCACAGCCTCGTTATTTTCACATGGGGTAATGTGTCGGGTATTGACCGTGAAAAGGGTTTGGTTGTCATCAAGCCGTCGGGAGTCAGTTATGATGTGATGAAAGCTGATGATATGGTTGTGATTGACCTGCTGACTGGTAAAACTGTCGAGGGAGATTTAAATCCTTCTTCCGATACTCCTACCCATCTTGTGCTTTATCGGGCGTTCCCCGAAATAGGCGGTATCGTTCACACCCATTCCACCTATGCCACGGCTTGGGCGCAGGCTGGTAAGGACATTCCTAATATAGGTACCACCCACGCTGATTATTTTCACGACGACATTCCTTGTACCGCCGACATGACGGAGGCCGAAGTTATGGGTGATTATGAACTGGAAACTGGCGATGCAATCGTACGTCGCTTTAGGGATGTTGGTATCAATCCCATGCACACTCCTGGGGTGCTGGTCAAAAATCATGGACCTTTCTCGTGGGGTAAGGATGCGGAAAATGCCGTATATAACGCTGTGGTGATGGAGCAGGTAGCTAAAATGGCTTTCGTCTCATTTTCGGTTAACCCGAATACCACGATGAACTCTTTTCTCATTGAGAAGCACTTTAGCCGTAAGCATGGCCCTAATGCCTATTATGGTCAGAAGAAATAGAATTATCAATCAATAATAACAATCGGATTTTCAATAAATATTTTTTCGGACTTGACAATCATGAAAGCATTTACTCTGTCATAGTCCAATCTGTGGAAATAGGACATCTTTACATAAACTTTTTAATAACTTAAAACAACAACAATTATGATTAAAGCATTTGAGAATTTTGAAGTATGGTTTGTTACTGGTGCACAACTTCTTTATGGTGGTGATGCTGTGGTGCAAGTTGACGGTCACTCCAAGGAGATGGTCAATGGTTTGAATGATTCGGGTCGCCTGCCTATTAAAGTGGTGTACAAAGGCACGGCCAATAGTTCCAATGAAGTGGCTGACATCATGTCGGCTGCTAACAACGATAAAAAGTGTGTGGGTGTAATCACTTGGATGCACACCTTCTCGCCGGCAAAAATGTGGATTCACGGCTTGCAGATTCTCCGCAAACCGTTGCTCCACCTCCACACTCAGTACAATAAGCAGATTCCGTGGGACACCATGGACATGGATTTCATGAACCTTAATCAGAGCGCTCACGGCGACCGTGAATATGCTCATATCCTTTCCCGTCTCCGCAAGCCTCGCAAGACCGTCATCGGTTATTGGCAGGACCCTAAGACTCAGGATCATATTGCCGTTTGGTCACGCGTATGTGCTGCTTGGGCTGACGCTCAGGATATGCTCATCATCCGTTTTGGCGACCAGATGAACAATGTCTCCGTAACTGATGGCGACAAGGTCGCTGCCGAGCAGGTGCTTGGCTATCACGTTGATTATATGGCATTCAGTGATGTCATGGTTTATTTCAATCAGGTCAAGGATGCTGATGTTGATGCTCTCGTGGCTGTTTATTTCCATGATTATGCCCACGATAAAGCCCTTGAGGACAAAGGTACTGAGGCTTACAAGAAAATTTGGAATTCGGCTAAGGCTGAACTCACGCTCCGCGCTGTTCTTATCGATAAGGGCGCAAAGGGATTCACTACCAATTTCGATGATTTGGGCGATGTGAATGTTGAAGAAACTGGCAAGGGATTTGACCAGATTCCGGGTTTGGCTTCACAGCGGTTGATGCACGATGGTTTTGGATTTGGTGCCGAAGGCGATTGGAAGAGTGCCGCTCTCTATCGCACCACTTGGTTCATGACCCAAGGTTTGCCGGGTGGAAGTTCTTTCCTTGAGGACTACACCTTGAACTTTGATGGCGACAACACATCTATCCTCGAAGCCCACATGCTGGAAATCAACCCCGATATCGCAGAGGAAAAGCCTCGTCTGGAAGTCCATT
Organism: Muribaculaceae bacterium; assembly: GCA_022484565.1. Lineage (GTDB taxonomy): Bacteria > Bacteroidota > Bacteroidia > Bacteroidales > Muribaculaceae > JAKVKZ01. The sequence goes on along the minus strand of JAKVKZ010000033.1, from coordinate 22,012 downwards.
TCCTTGGCATCGGCATCCGCAAGAGCCAAACTGCTCGTCTGGTGTTCACTTCAAAGCAGGGCCATGGCATTGCTGCTACTGTCGTCGATATGGGCAACCGTTTCCGCCTCATCGTGAACGATGTGAATTGCATCAAGAGCAAACCATTGCCTAAGTTGCCTGTTGCATCCAACCTTTGGATTCCTGAACCGACATTCGAGGTAGGTGTAGGCTGTTGGCTTAACGCTGGCGGAACTCACCACAGCTGTTTCTCTTACGACATTACTGACGAATACTGGCGTGACTATGCCGAAATCGCGGATATTGAATGTTGCATAATCAACGAAAAAACCGACTACGAGGATTTCCGCAAGGAACTCCGTTTCAACGAAGTGTACTATTTGCTTAACAAATCTCTTCGCTAAACACGTAATTTGCACTTTCTCAATTCATGGTCAATGCCCCATACTTTGATTCGTGAATTGGGAAAAGTGCGTTGCGTTTTTATCTAACATCATTCTGTTCCCATGAATAATTTAAATGCAAAATCCACCATTGAGGCCGGTAAGGCCATCCTTGGTGTCGAATTTGGTTCTACAAGAATCAAGGCCGTTTTGATTGACCAAGATAACAACCCCATTGCGCAAGGTAGCCATGAATGGGAAAATCAGCTTGTCGATGGTTTGTGGACTTATAGCATCGAGGCTATCTGGAGCGGTTTACAGGATTCTTATGCCGACCTTCGTGCTAACGTAAAGAAGGCCTATGGCGTCGAAATTCAATCGCTTGCTGCCATCGGCTTCAGCGCTATGATGCACGGTTACATGGCGTTCAACGATAAAGAGGAAATCCTTGCCCCGTTCAGGACTTGGAGGAATACCAATACTGCCCAGGCCGCTGCTGAACTTTCTGAATTGTTCAATTTCAATATTCCTCTCCGCTGGAGCATCTCCCACTTATATCAGGCAGTTCTAAACAAGGAAGAACACGTTAAGGACATCAAATTCCAGACCACGTTGGCGGGCTACATCCATTGGCAGCTTACCGGTGAAAAAGTTCTCGGTATCGGTGATGCTTCCGGCATGATTCCTATCGACTCTACCACCAACGATTATTCTTCTGCGATGGTTGAGAAGTTTGATAAATTGATTGATTCAAAGGGAGGCTTCGGCTGGAAGCTGCTCGACATTTTCCCAAAGGTCGTGTTGGCAGGTGAATATGCCGGTAAATTGACTGAAAAGGGAGCTAAATTGCTTGACCCGTCTGGCCATTTGAAAGCTGGAATCCCATTATGTCCGCCTGAAGGCGATGCCGGCACTGGCATGGTAGCGACAAATTCCGTACGTCAGCGCACAGGAAATGTGTCAGCTGGCACATCATCTTTTTCGATGATTGTTCTGGAAAAGGCATTGTCGCAGCCTTACGAAGTGATTGATATGGTGACAACTCCTTCTGGCAGTCCTGTTGCTATGGTACACTGCAACAACTGTACTTCCGACTTGAATGCTTGGGTCAATCTGTTTAAGGAATATCAGCAACTCCTGGGTGTGCCTGTTGACATGGGCGAAATTTTCGGCAAACTTTACAATCATGCTTTGCAGGGCGATGCCGATTGTGGAGGCCTCATCGCTTACAACTATTTCTCAGGTGAGCCTGTCACTGGCTTTGCTGAAGGGCGGCCTTTGTTCGTACGTTCTGCCAACGACAAATTCAATCTTGCCAACTTCATGCGTGCCAATCTCTATGCTTCTGTCGGCGTATTGAAAATCGGCAACGACATCCTTTTCAAGAAGGAGCACGTCAAGGTTGACCGTATTACTGGTCATGGCGGTTTGTTCAAGACCAAGGGCGTTGGCCAGAAAATACTTGCCGCTGCCATTAACTCCCCCATCTCCGTCATGGCTACTGCCGGTGAAGGTGGTGCTTGGGGCATTGCCTTGCTTGCCTCTTATCTCGTTAACAATGGCAAGCATTTGTCGCTCGCCGACTTCCTTGATGAGAATGTATTTGCAGGCAATACTGGAGTCGAAATTCCGCCTACGCCTGAAGATGTGGCTGGATTTGAGGCCTATATAGAACAGTACAAGGCAGGTTTGGCCATAGAGGAAGCAGCTGTAAAATTTAAGAAATAGCGCAAATAATCTATTGCCCACATTTCAGCTTGCTATAGAATTCAGAGTAAATCTTGATTCTCTATATTCTGATTATCCTAAAAAAGTCAGCTCATTTCGAGTTGACTTTTTTAGTGCGAAAATTCCAGTTATTCACTCCTTATTGGAAATTTAACCCTGAATTATGGCATACATTGGAAGGGAAATGTCACAAAACCCGAGATACTTTAGCCCAAAAATGTTTCAAAACATGGGATACTTGTATGTAATTTGTCACAAAACCTTAGATACCTTGCCCAAAAATGTTTCAAAACATGGGATACTTGTATGTAATTTGTCACAAAACCTTAGATACCTTTCCTGAAAATGTTCCAAAATATTAGATACTTCTCCGAAATTTGTCACAAAATCCAACATAATCCCCATGATTTTTTGTCGTAAACGGGCGGAATCTCTATTTTTTTGGCACATTCCGCCCGTTTACGACATTATTCCTTGAACAAATCATCCGCTGTGACTTGGCTTTGAATATCTTGGGCAAAACTATTATCTTCCAATCCTGAAGATGTCACCATTGTTATGTGTATTGCCTTCTGAGTTTTTGTTTTCCTCTTGAATATCTCCCTTTTCCGTTGTAGGGCAAGGTCATATTCTTTATCTATTCTGAATGGGGCTTTGGTAAACTTCATTTCGCATAAGTTAATCACATCGTCGTTTCTGTCAATTAGCAGGTCTATCTGTGCCCCCGGATATTCAGGCGTTCCTTCGGTGTGCCATGAATATTCACTACTTATTACTCCCGAAATTCCAAGTTTCTCTTTGATTTGGTCACTATGCTGTAGGCACACTTTTTCAAAAGATAGTCCGCACCAAGTGTTGTATAAAGGTGTGTCGATATTTTTGCTCCATTGATGTTTATCGGTTACGCGGTTGTCCCTGATGAATTTGAAGTAGAATAGAGTGTAGTTGTCTATCAACTGATATATTGAGTCTTTTGTCTTTTTCCCTATTGAAAAATACTTTCTTATGAAGCCGCATGATTCCAAGTTTTCCAAATACTTGGTCAACTTTCCGCTATCGTTGATTTTGCAGTGATTGATTATGTCCTCTCTTGTTAATCCGGTTTTGTTCTGCCCTAATGCCGTTATTATGTTCATGTATGGTTCTGGATTGCTGAATAGTGATGCGTACAGTTCTTTGAATTCGTCTTTTAAGGCCCCATGGCGTGAAAAGAATAGTTCATCCACATTTTGTGCAAGGCTTATGTCGCTTTGAAGTTTCGACCAATAATAAGGTACTCCTCCTAAAATCATATAGCATTCAAGTAGCTGTCGGCGGCTCATTTCCAACTTCAAATTTTTTGCGTATTGTTCACATTCATTCAGCGTAAATGGCTCCAAAGGAATATTATAGGTAACGCGGTTGTGAAGTCCACCATGATTGTGTATCACCTTATTCATTATCCACGAAGTGGCGGAACCGCATATTATCAGTAGCACATCTTTCCTTGCCGAGGCCCAGCCGTTCCAGAAGTGCTCGAATGCCGGAAGAAAACTTGAGCGTGGTGCGTCGATCCATGGCATTTCATCTATAAATATCACTTTTTTCTTATCACTTGATTTTTCTATAAGTTCTGCCAGCATGTCAAATGCGTCGAGCCAATTTTTTGGCGTTGGCGCATCTTTCAGCCCTTGTTTCTTTAGCGAAGATTGGAAACTCTTAAGCTGAATTCTGGTTTTCTCTTTTGATACTCCCGTGTGATAAAATGTGAATTTGTAATTAAAGAACTCTCTCACAAGAAAGGTCTTGCCTATTCTGCGGCGGCCATACACTGCTACAAATTCGGAATATTCCGAATTGTATGCTTTTTGCAGTATTGCCTGCTCTTTTTTCCTTCCTATTATCATGTCTGAATGGTTTTTGAGTCTTGACAGCGATTTTATTTCGGTGGCAAAGATAATGTTTTTTTGTCGTAAACGGGCGGAATGTGCCAAAAAAATAGAGATTCCGCCCGTTTACGACATTTTTCTTTGAATAATCCTTCCCCGAAAATTGGCCTTCAAACTTCAATATTTTGCCTTAAACGTTAAATTGAAAATTAATTTAATAAAATTGAAGTTAAATTTAGCCTGAAAATGCACTTTTTCTTAGAAAAATTAGATACCATATAAAAATGGTATTACTTTTACATCAGCAAAGGCTACTAATAATTACTAATTACTTGAAATCTAATTCTATTTCTTATTTATCCTATTTCCTTGATTTTTTTAATTATGTCTTCTCTAATTTTGCTTGGAGAAACTATTGCTGTTATCCGGCAAAAAGTTTCTGGAGTAGTTCTTTGAAATCATGACCCATGGCGAAAAAAGAAGCAAGGCATTGAAGTAGGGTGAAGCATTCTGAGGAAATTTTGTTAGCGTGCAAAATTTTGAATTATGTTTTGTCCCACTCATTTGTCCCAGCACGTAGCGTAGAAGTTGGTGAAAAACTTTCGGGACAAAGCCAAAAATCCAATTGCAAACAATTGAAAATCAGGCATTGGCAGTGTCCCAAACTGTCCCACCGAGTTTGTCCCATCAATGAGGTAGCACAGATGGTGAAAAACTTTCGGGACAGAGTGAAAATTCCAATTGCAATTAATTGAAAATCAGGCATTGGCAGTGTCCCAAACTGTCCCACCGAGTTTGTCCCATCAATGAGGTAGCACAGATGGTGAAAAACTTTCGGGACAAAGCCAAAAATCCAATTGCAATTAATTGAAAATCAGCCATCAGCGGTGTCCCAAACTGTCCCACCGAGTTTGTCCCACCAGTGAGGTAGCACAGATGGTGAAAAACTTTCGGGTCAAAGTCAAAATTTCAGTTGCAAACAATTGGAAATCAGGCATCAGCAGTGTCCCAAACTGTCCCACCGGTTTGTCCCATCAATAGGTAGCACAGATGGTGAAAAACTTTTGGGACAAAGCCAAAATCTCAGTTGCAAACAATTGAAAATCAGCTATCAGCAGTGCCCCAAACTGTCCCACCAGTTTGTCCCACCAATGAGTGGCACAGTTGGTGAAAAACTTTTGGGACAAAGTCAAAATTTCAGTTGCAAACAATTGGAAATCAGTCATCAGCAGTGTCCCAAACTGTCCCACCGAGTTGTCCCAACAATCAGCGATGTTATCCAAGCCTGTGAGTTTGGCTATATTCTGAATAAGAGAAAACACACTCTTTTCTTGAAAATACATACTGAATTTGTGTCGTAATATAAATGAATATTCATTGCGAATTTTTTCGTTGCGAAAATTTTCGCAATCTTGGAATCGTGGATACAATGGAGTTTTGGCCAAGCTATTAATTTATACTTTAGTGCTTCCTATAGCAAAAAAAAGCAGCAGCCGGAAGATTGTAACTTTCGACTGCTGAATAAAATTTTGATGACTCTTTATTTGGCGTGGCTTTATAGGCCACAATTAAAGGCGTGAATTAATATTCATCTTCATCAAAGAAGAAATCGTCTTTTGTAGGATAGTCGGGCCAAATATCTTCGATACACTCGTATGTATCGCCCTCATCCTCAATTTCTTGAAGGTTTTCAACGACCTCCTGAGGTGCGCCCGAGCGGATTGCATAGTCTATTAGCTCGTCTTTGGTTGCTGGCCAAGGTGCATCTTCAAGTTTTGAAGCAAGTTCAAGTGTCCAGTACATAGTTCTTTTTTGGTTGAAAATTATGTTTTCAAATTTTGCGCAAAAGTAGTGCTAAAATTTATATTACGACTATTTTTTCCAAAAAAATTCTTCAATTTGGGCACTTATATTGTTAAATCTTGCTAATACGAAGAAATAATCGCTGAGACGGTTCAAATATTTAAGGATTACGGGGTCGATATATGTGGTGTCGGCAAGTGCAAGGACTCTTCGCTCGCATCGGCGTGTCACTGTGCGGCACACGTGGGCAAGAGCTGATGCCCTGCATCCGGCAGGCAGCACGAAATTGCGCAGTGCGGGCAGTTGGGCATCAATTGTGTCGATTGCATCTTCAATTGCCTTAATATCCTCTTCACAAAGCCCATTGGCTGATGTTTGTTTGCCTTCAGGATTGTCGGTCGCCAGATATGCACCCATATTGAATAGCTTGTTCTGCACTGATAGCAGAAAATCGCAAATTTCATTTTTGCTGTCACTTGCCATGGCGGAATGTAGCAAGCCGATAAACGATGACAATTCATCCACTGTCCCGTAGGCTTCAATTCGTATATCAGTCTTTTTAACGCGCTTGCCACCTACGAGTGAGGTGGTTCCTGCATCGCCGGTGAGTGTATAAACGTTACTTTTCATTGTTCCGATTATTATTGAATTTTTCAAGCTCGGCTTTCAGTTGCTCAGCATCGTTGGCAATGATGGAAATGTCGGAAAATTCGCATCTTGCAAAGGGCGAATTTGAAGTTTCTTCAATTTGTTTCGCCATGTTGTCGTAAATTCCGTTGATGTTGGCCACAAGAATGCGGCGGGTGGTATCACCGATTACGGTGAATTCCGACAAAGTTGAAATCCATTCGTCGATTGTGCCAAGTCCACCGGGGAGAACGATGAAGAAGTCGCTGATTTCAATCATCTTGGCTTTGCGCTCATTGAGGTCGGCGGTAACTATCGTTGAATCGTTAAGTTTTTCAGCCCGTTGAATGAATGTGCGCGGAATCACACCCACTACTTTTCCTCCAGCATTGTGCGTGGATTCAGCCACAGTGTGCATTATTCCGGCATTAACTCCACCGAATACGAGTGAATAACCGTTACGGCCTATCCATTCTCCTACAATCTTTGCCGTTTCCACAAATTCTTCGGCAAGATTCGGTCGGGAAGAGCAATATACTGCTATGTTCATAAGATTATTTTATAATGAATGAAACCTCTTTAAAGGCGTATCTGTTGATTGTTCCGTCGGCTAAACGTAGGCAGAGTGTCCCTGTTGGCTCTATTGTATCAATAGCAGCTTCAAAATGCACGCCTTCAGGTGTGGCGAAAGTGTGCATCTGCCCGTCTTTACGGTAGATGTGCTTCAGATAATGGCTGTGAAGAGCCATGAAATATCTGTCATCCTTATCTTCAAACTCGCACGACTTTTCTATTTTGGTGCAAAGGTCGCGGAGAAGACCCTCAAGGTTGATTTCTTTGCCAACTATTTGGGAAAGCGATATGGGATTGGGAGCATTGCTGACAAACTTGGTCTGGTTTACGTTGATTCCAGTACCGATTATCACATTCTCAATTTTATTGCCTTCCAATGTAGTCTCAATCAGCGTGCCGCAAATCTTGTAATCGTTGTAGTAGATATCGTTAGGCCACTTAATTGAAAAACTCTCGGAGTATGCCGATAGCACATCAATTATGGCAAGCGATGTGGCTTCTGAGATATAGAATTGCTTTGCAGGCGCAACGGCAGGATTCTTCAAAAGTATTGAGAAAGTGAGATTCTTTTCAGGCTCTGATTCCCAATAATTTCCGCGTTGTCCCCGTCCTGCCGATTGGCGTGGAGTGTACACCACGGTTCCGCTTGGCAAAATGGAAGCCATTTTGGAAAGATATGTATTTGTTGATGCAGTTTCCCGCAGAAGTATATAATGTGGCATTTAGTTGGCTTTTCGTTTATCTGTTTGCTTGCGGATAAAGGCTATTCTTCAGGAAAACTCATTGTGAGCAGGCGCGATTTATCTGGCTGTTCCACAATGTCGATTCTTACGGTGTCGTCAGGAAGCAGGTTCTCAATGCGTTCAGGCCATTCAATCAGGCAAACTGCACCTGAATCAAAATAGTCCTCTGCGCCAATGTCCTCTGCTTCACCCTCGTTTTCAAGACGGTAGCAGTCGAAATGATAAATCAGCTCGGCAGTTGTGTCGCTGCGGTATTCATTGATGATTGAGAATGAAGGGGAGTTCGTGACGTCGATAACGCCTAATGCGGTGCAAAGAGCTTTGATGAAAGTGGTCTTTCCAGCTCCCATCTCGCCGTAGAATGCAAAAACGGTGTAGTCGCCCATTTCAGCCATGAATTTATTGGCTGCAACCGGCAGTGATTCCACCGATGGAATATTAATTGTTATTTTCTTCATAAATATGATGGTTTTGTCTTGTTATTTTTTTGCCATTTTCACTATCGGTACAAGCATTTCCTCCATTGAGATTCCTCCATGCTGGAAAGTGTTGTTATAGTATTGCACGTAGTAATTATAATTGTTTGGATATGCGAAAAAGTCGTGGTTGGCTGCAAATATGTATGTTGACGAGAGGTTGGGTGCAGGAAGTCCGAATGCTTCCGGCTTCTTTATCTCATACACTTGTTTGGGGTTGTAGCTCAAATTCTTGCCCACTTTGTAGCGCAGATTTGTGTTGGTGGCCTTATCACCGATTACCTTTATTGCATTGTCCACCATGATTGTCCCGTGGTCGGTGGTAAGAATCACCTTTCGGCCTGTGTCGGCCATGCGCTTGAATATTTCAATTGCAGTGGAATGTTTAAACCACGATTCCGTGAGTGAGCGGTAAGCTGCATCGGAATATGCCAGTTCACGAATCATTTTTGACTCTGTACGTGCATGGCTGAGCATGTCCACAAAGTTGATTACTAACACGTTCAAGTCATTGTTGTCGAGGTTCGCGAAATTCTGAAGCAGTTTCTCTCCGCCTACTGAATCGTTGATTTTGTTGTAAGAGAATTTGAAATGGCGGCGATAACGGTCGAAGAATGTCTGAATGAGCGGTGACTCGTTAAGGTTCTTGCCTTCTTCCTCATCTTCGTCAACCCATAAGTCGGGGAACATCTGTGCGATATGAATCGGCATAAGTCCAGAGAATATTGAGTTGCGGGCATATTGCGTGGCTGTCGGCAGAATGGTGCAGTAAAGCTCATCATCGTCGATAGTGAAAAAGTCGCTTAAAATCGGCTTTATCATTCTCCACTGGTCGAGGCGGAAATTGTCGATGACTACGAAAAACGGCTTCTCGCCCGCATCAAGTTCAGGCAGTACTTTTGTCTTGAATATCTCGTGGCTCATCAGCGGATGAGAGGAGTTCTCAACAGTCACCCAGCGCTCGTAATTCTTTTTAATGAATTTGGCAAAGGCACTGTTTGCCTCCATTTTCTGCATCCGCAGAAGTTCGTCCATGTTTGTATCGGCACTTGCGAGTTTCAGCTCCCAGAACACAAGCGTCTTGTACACTTCGTACCAGTCTTCGATGCTTGCGGAATTGTTTATCATCATGCTGATGCTTTGGAATTCCTGTTGATAATCGATAGTCGCCTTTTCTGAAACTAAGGCATTGCTGTGGAGGTTCTTCTTTATGGAAAGGAATATCTGATTCGGATTTACAGGCTTGATGAGATAGTCGGCTATTTTGCTGCCTATAGCCTGATTCATGATGTTTTCCTCCTCGCTTTTTGTTATCATTATTACCGGTACTTCGGGCTGTGAAATCTTGATTTGCGACAAAGTTTCAAGGCCGCTGATTCCTGGCATATTCTCATCAAGAATTATGAGGTCGAAATTGCGGCTTTCCACGGCATCGAGGGCATCACGTCCGTTCGACACTGTCACTACCTCATATCCCTTCTTTTGCAGGAACATGATGTGGGGCTTTAGAAGGTCTATTTCATCGTCGGCCCAAAGGATTACTTCGTTATTCTCACTCATCGTTCTTTCTCCTTTTTATTGATTTGTTATAGCTTTTCTCTTTTTTGTTCTCCACATTCTGCTTGTCAGTTTTCGTACTTTTCGCCTTGGTTTCCTGTGGCTTAGGCACAGATGGCTGAGCAATAACCGGAGCTTGCTTTTCTGCCTTTACGGAATCGGGAGTTGAAGGCTTTACGGAGTCAATTACTGCGTCGTTTGAAGGAACTTGCACGGTGTCGCCCTTTTCTTCCGGCTTTGGCATATCAGGCTTTTCAGCGGCTGGATTTGCTTCACCAGTTTTTGTTCCAGGCGTTTTGTCATTTCCCTTTAAATCCTTCTTTCCGGATTTAGCTGCATTTGCGGCAGCTTTCCTCTCAGCTTCACCTTTAGCAATACGCTCCATCTTCTTCGTGTTCTCTTCTTCAAGGAAGTTGAAGTATTCCTCAAAAGTGCGACCCTCATTGAGCAGCAGCTTGAAGTTATCTTCGCTGATTATTACAGGACGGACTTGTTTCGGCATTTTCAGCTCCTTGTCGGCTTCCATTTTCTTCTTGTAGGCGCTGACCTCATCAAAATTGGCAAAGCCTTTGATGATTAGAAGTCCCATGCGTCCGAAAGTCATTTGTTCAAGGTCGAAGTCCTTTATTGTAAATGTCGAGAAGTTATGCTTTGCCACATCGAATAGCAGTTGGTTTGAAGATACAGTATCGGTCGGGAACACAAGAACATAGAACTGTGGCTTGTCGAGCGATTCCTTGAAAGGCGTAAGCTGTTTGTCGATTGCCTCCTTGCTTGTGTCGTTGCTGAGGCGTGTTGCCCAGAACATGCCATGCACATTCGCTCCACCACCTTCAAGTTTACGACCTTGTGCAAGTTGCTTCATTATCGAAGATGCGGTAGGTGTGATGTCCGTTTCGGGATAGCGTTCAAGCATTTCCTTCAGTGTGCTCTTGAACTTGTCGTAATTCTTCTCCGTCACGTAAGCGAGAGCGTCGATGAACATGAACTTTGGCATAATCTTTGATAATGGATAAGTGTGCATCATCTTGGAATAGGCAGCGTGCACGTCGGCATTTCTGTTTTCCAGATATGACGAATATGCCGAGTTGTAGATGTCTTCCTGAGCAGTCTCCATATTCCGCAGATTTTCCAGATAGTTCGGGTCCTGCATAGCTTGCCCGTACTTCGAGTCGGCGAAATTAGTGAGAATCAACTGCCGGTATTTTTCGGCCATTGAATATTGCTTGTCGCGCATGTACATCAGGTACATGTTGTAGTAGGTGTCAAGCCGATATATATTATCAGGATAACGCCGCATTAGTTCATTGAATTCGACTATTGCACTTGGATAGTCCTCAAGATTATCCTTCAGGATTAGTCCCATGTTGTAAAGCCCTTCCTGAATAATATCGTTGCAGGTCTGAATCTCTTCATCTGTCTTTGGAATCTGCTTGAGGTAGTATTCCTCGAAGTGCGGGTCTTCCGAGCGTTTCAGCTTCTCTTTATCCACTTTTGCAGTGTCGTTGCCTGCCACGTTCGAGGTGTCGCCCTTGTTCTCATTCTCAGCGGCATTTTCATCAAGTGAGAATGTAGCCTTATTCCGGCGGCGCCAATCATCTTCAAGTTTACGGCTGCCCCATGCTTTTTGGAATGCCGTCTTGCCGGCATCGCGTGTGGCTGTATTGTAGAAATACCACGATTTATCATTGTTCATCGTGAAAGTCGTCGGAGCGTTTGATTTATTGCCCGGCAAGTTCTGATTCCCTTTTGCTGCCTGTTCTGCCATATATGCTTCGCGTTTTGCCTCTTCAGCCTCTTCTTTCTCTTTCTTCTTTAGGGCTGCAATCAACTTTTGTGCAACAGTTTTTTGTTGCTCGGGAGTCATTTTTGAAAGCACCAGCAGTGAATCCTGCAATTTCACATTTTGAGCATACACAGCCAATTGGTCAAGCACATCCGAGCGGCGCTTCAGCAAAGGGTAATTTGGATAATCTTCGTTGAGAAGCGGTACTGCCTCTGCATAGCATGGCTGTGCAAGATCGTAACGGTGACGCGCGAAATAGATTCCTCCAAGGGTGATTTGGCTTATTGCCTTGTCGATGCCGTTTCGGGTGCTCTTTTTAGCTGCCAGCAGATAATTGGTTACAGCGTTAGTGGTATCCTTACGTGAAAGATACAGATTGCCGATAGCATAGTATATCTGGTCAAGGTATTCCTTGTTGCGGTCGTATCTTGTCATTGATTTCAATGAGCGCACTTCGGCACGGATGTTTTTGCCTGCGAACACTTCGCTCTGCTTAATGCGTGCGTTGAATTTTGTCCTGTAGGTCGCGCCATTGGCACCGCTTACCTTCTTGAACTGCTTATAGGCCAAATCGCGGTCATTCACCTCGGTGTAAAGTTGCCCGAGGAGGAAATTGAGGCGAACTCCTTGTGCTCCATGCGCCGATTTTACGGCCTTTGCAAGATAAGGAACGGCTTTTGCATCTTCCTTATTCTTGATATAATAGTCGGCAAGGGCAAGATTATAGAGATTAAGAGTGGATTTGCTCTTGATTTTTTCAGGATGGATATGGGCAATGACGTTGTCGGCTTCAGTGAGCCATCCCATTGCACAATAGCTCAATATTTCCCACATTTTGGCTTGGTCAACCACATCGTTAAGCCATGAGAAATGCCTTGTGACGTAGTGGAAAGTCGCGGCTGAGCCTAAGAAGTTACCGTTCATGTATTGTGCCTTGCCCATCAGCATCCAGGCATTTTGCAGGAAAGGATTATATTCATCGCGCTTTTGCCATTCTTTATATTTGGGGTCGTTACGTTTGCCTGGCTTTTTTGCCGGTTTTTTCTTTATTGAGTGGAGCTGGATAGCCTTTTGCATCTTTTCAATTGTACGGTCGAAATTAGCACCGGGCTGAGTGGCCTTTGGATTAGCGTGGGCCTCAGCAGGATGAATCAGCACTTTTTGGGAATAGTCGTCGGCATATTCCGTTTCCATGCTGTGAATTTGTTCCTTGTAGTGCGTTTCCCCGTTGTAATAGACGTTGTAGCGTGTGTTGAATGCCTGCCAAAAGCGTGAGCCGGCAGTGTTCTTCTTAACGCTGCACGCTGAAAGAAGCAACATCGCCGCTACAAATGCGAAGCAAGGTAAATATATTAATTTTCTCTTCAAGACTATCGATATGCTTTATTAGCCATTAATTCTTAACTATTAACGCTCAATCATCTGGAATATTGCAACAATTGGAGGCGAAACGACGGTCGATTATGGCCTTGATTGAGCGTGCAACGAAATAGACAGCCACGAGTACAATCACTATTGTTGCTGAAGCCGGTACTGAAAACAGACACGACAGCAATAATCCAGCTACGGAACATCCAACGCTCATAAGCACGGAAAGAATCATCATTCGGCGGAATCGGCTGGCAAATATTTCTGCAATAAGTTGCGGAAGAGTCATCATTGCCATAAGAAGCATTATCCCAATCAGCCTGACAGTCAGGACTACACAAATAGCCATCAGAAAAGTCATGGCTGTGTTGATGAATGTGACAGGAAGACGCATTGTCCGGGCAAAATCGCTGTCGAAGGCTATAGCAATGATTTGACGGTAGAATATCGCGAAAAACAGAATCAGTACCACCGTGAAAATTGCAAATGCCAAAAGGTCAGCGTGAGTAATGGTCAGTATGTTTCCGAACAGGAATGAATTCAGTTCAGGAACGTATCCTGGAGTGAGGAATATGAATATCGTGCCGATTGCCATTCCCAAAGCCCAAACTACAGCTATTGCCGAATCCTCGCGCATGTTTTCCTTTGCGGAAAGCCATTGCACACCAAGAGATGATGCCACTGCAAATAGTCCAGCCATTAATATCGGGCTAGCTCCTATAAAATATCCGAGGCCAAGACCGCCGAAACATGCATGGGTGATACCACCGGTAATGAATACCAATCTGCGGGTGACAATGTAAGTGCCAATCACTGCCGAGGCAATCCCTACGATGATAACCCCAATCAGGGCATTCTGGAAAAAAGTGTAGTCGAAAAGGCTGTCCATAATCAGTTGGCGTTAGTTTCGTTGAAATGGAATCCAGCTTCTGAAAGATGTTTCCAAAAATTGGGATATGACTTCGACACCACATCAATATCTTCAATGATGATGCCAGGAAAGAGAATTGCTGCCGGAGCAAATGCCATAGCCATTCGATGGTCGGCAAAAGTGGATATCGATGGATTCTTCTGAGGCTCACATTTTTTGCCGTCCCAACTTAGAGAATAGTCGGGGAGCACATCTATTGCATATCCCAATTTCAGAAGTTGGGAACGTAAAGCCTCAATGCGGTCAGTCTCTTTTATTTTAAGCGTTTGAAGTCCATTTATCAAGAATCGGCGGCCAAGCAGGCATAATGTAACCACAATGGTTTGGGCAAGGTCAGGATTGCCGCTTAAATCCATAACGATTTTGCCTTCGGCACATGGATTGTTGCTAAGGTCAAGATATTGACCGCACCAATTTGCTATTACACCTAATTGTGAAAATAGTTTCACAATGGCGGAATCGCCTTGTACACTTGTTTTGTTAAGCCCACGAAGCGTGATGCGTGATTTTGGCAGCAGCGCTTGAATTGAGAACCAATAGGAAGCTGCCGACCAATCGTTCTCAATGGTGAAATCGGTTGCCGAATAGCTGCCTGACGGAATATCAATAATGTTTCCATGCACAGCAGCGTTGACGCCGAATTGTCGCATGAGTTGGATTGTCATGTTGATATAAGGTCGGGAAATTACATTTCCTGTAAGATGCAATGATGTGCCTCCCATTGTGGGGGCTATCATCAGCAATGCAGATATGTATTGTGAACTGACATTTCCTGCAATCTCGATTGTCGTGGCATGAAGCTTTTTGCCAGTTATTTTTAGTGGCGGAAAGCCTTCTTCACCTGCATACGCTATGTCAGCTCCACAACTGCGTAGCGCATCAACTAAAATCTTGATTGGGCGGTGGCGCATACGTTCACTGCCGTCGATGGTAACAGAAAGTCCCTCTTGGGAAGCGAAAAATGCAGTAAGGAATCGCATGGCTGTGCCAGCTGCTCCAATATTTATGTTGCCGTTCTCTTTGCCCAAGGCTTCAACCATAGCCTCAGTGTCGTCGCAAACAGCAATGTTGCGCAGCATTGCCGGAGCTGGACTAAGCGCATTTAGAATAAGAACGCGGTTACTTATGCTCTTTGATGCCGGCAAAGCAACTTCGTAAGCTATGTTTGTTGGAGCAAATAGTTGGTAGTTCATATTAGTTGCAAAGTTATAATATTTTTGCATAAATGCAGATAGCTGGTAAAGAAATGCTGTGCTAAAACATGCAAAAAAGCAGCTGCAAAAAACCTGCAACTGCTTTATTTAGTGACCCCGGTGGGGCTCGAACCCACGACCCAATGATTAAGAGTCATTTGCTCTACCAACTGAGCCACGGAGTCAGAATGGTGAATTTTGCGAAGCGATTCGCTGAATTCGGTTGCAAAGGTACTACTTTTTTTTGAAGTGCAAAGAAATAAGCAGCAAAATTTTCAAGAAAATATTTTTGGCTTATAGCAACCCAATGGTGTAGCTCAAACAAATAGTCAACTGATTTGGGCAAAATCACAATCTAATGTGTTGAATTCCAAAATTAATGAATTGTGACAAGAGTGGCACCAAAGCCATATTCACGGAAACTGGCATCCTGAGCTGTGCAACGGGGATAACGCTTGCGGAGATCGGAAAGCAGGGCATTGCGGAGAACGCCTTCGCCTTTACCATGAATAAAGACGATTTTTGCGCCTATATGCTTTATGTTGGCATTCATCACTTCACGGAATTTGTCGAGTTGATAATTCAGCATGTCGGAATTGCTCAAACCGGAAGTGGTGTCGAGAAGAGAATTGATGTGGAGGTCACATTCTATAATATCATCTTTGACTTTAGTATGCTTTTCCACTGGACGCCTTGCAGGATGGTCGGCTGCCTTCTTCTCGCGCATGGCGCGTTCCAAATCGGCACTGTTCACTGTAATCATGTGCGTAGGACAATCGTTGCGCACAATGTCGAGAGCAATTACAGGCTCATCAAAATACTCATTCTCGCGGAAGCAATGAAGCTTATAGAATTTGGTCACGTCGAGGCGCTGCTCAACGAGTGCCGGATTTTTCAGCTTGAAATTCTTACCTTGCTTGAAAGCTACATATTGAATGGCGACACGTGACAGATTCGGCAGTGCATCGTGTGAAAATTCTTCAAGCTGAACCTGAGTGTTAGGCTCAACAACGCCATGGAAACGTGTAATCCAAAGTCCATCGGCACTTTCATCGTCGCGGCTAAGGTAAGTAAAATACAAATAATAGTTGCTGTCGTTGACAAGATAGGCAAAGAAAGAAGTGGTGTTGAGATGCTTCAGCTCGTTGGCCTCATAAGCAAGGACAACATTGAGCTTTTCACCTTCTTCGGTTTCCACTGCCGGCGGGAGAGGCTTTTCAGCAGGCTGCTCTATGTTGGTGGCAGCCGCTTTTGCCTTTTTCTCACGTTCCGGATCAAACTTTTCAGGCATGTCGGAAGAAAGAGGACGATTATAAGCCTCTGATGTGAGTTTAGCGGGAGCTACAACCACACATTCATTGATTGGAACAGGACGGTCGAAACCATCATCATCCTCCACATAAGCAATTTTGCCATCAATACGCGTTATGCGTCCGCCACCAACCTCGTTGAGGAAACGTACTATATCATTTACTTTAGCCATATCTATATCAATATTTGGTTACAAATACTATAGGCAAAAATCCTGCCAAAAGATTTGAATGGACAAAATTACTCTAAATCGCCGAAAAAGCTATAACTTCGCAGAAATTTTCAGAAAAGAGATGACAGACGACATACGAAAAATAAAGATAGAGGACTATAACTATCCATTGCCTGAAGAAAGAATAGCAAAGCATCCGCTTGCTGAAAGGGAACAGTGCAAACTGCTGCTATGGCGTGGCGGTGAAGTGAGCGAACACAGGTTCTATGAAGTGCCAGAGCTTTTGCCTGAAAAGGCTATGTTGATATACAACAACACGAGGGTGATAAACGCAAGGTTGAGATTCCGCAAGCCCAATGAAGGGGCATTGATTGAGATATTCTGCCTTGAGCCAATCGCTCCGCGCGACTATGCCCTGATATTTCAGACAACCGGCGAATGCAGGTGGCTATGCCTTATCGGCAATGCCAAACGCTGGAAAGAAGGGCCGCTACAGCAGTCTGTCATGGTGGATGGAGAAGAACTGACGCTTACAGCTACACGAGGTGAGCGCAAGGGAAATGCCTTCGAGATAATATTCAGTTGGGACAAGAGCGATGTCACTTTCGCCTCAATCCTTGACGGAATAGGAGAGATACCTATTCCTCCATACCTTAACCGCAAAACAGAGCCAAGCGACTCAACCGACTATCAAACCGTGTACTCACATATCGACGGAAGCGTGGCTGCACCGACCGCAGGACTTCACTTTACCGACAAAGTGCTGGAAGAATGCGACAAGCGAGGAATTATCCGCCGTGAACTTACACTTCATGTGGGCGCAGGAACTTTCCAACCAGTGAAATCGGACACAATCGGTGAGCATGACATGCACACAGAATTCATTTCAGTGCCCCGCCAACTGCTTGTTGACATCATCAACGCGCCCGGGAAGATAATAGCAGTGGGAACCACATCAGTCAGGACACTGGAAAGCCTTTACTACATTGGACTGACACTGCATCACAACCCGGAGGCCACTGAAAAGGAACTTTGCATAGCGCAATGGATGCCTTACGAGACCAAGGACGACTTAAGCGTGAAAGAAGCCATGCAGGCCATAATCAGCTATCTTGACAAACATCATATAGAGAACTACATAGGCAGCACCCAGATAATGATAGCTCCTTCATTCCCTTACCACATCTGCAACGGAATGATTACCAATTTCCATCAACCGCAATCCACGCTGATGCTGCTGGTGGCCGCATTTGTGGGCGAAGACTGGAAGAAAATCTACCGTTTCGCGCTCGACAACGGCTTCAGATTCCTGAGCTACGGCGACTCCTGCCTTTTTCTTAAATAAGCAATTACAAATTTTTCAGATTCAGCGCAGCAACTTAAAAACAAATCAGCTATATTTGCACACAAGCAATTAAAAACAGTAATATTATGGCAAAATCAGCACTGATGGTGATGCGTACACTGCATCGTAATATCGGTTTCCTTGTAATGGGAATGACGATAATATTCGCTTTGAGCGGAGTTACAATGGTGTTCCGCAACGCGGGATTCCTGCAAACCGAGAAAACGGAGGTGAAACAATTGCCTCAAGGAATGCAAGGGTCGGCAGTGGTTGACATGCTTCACCAGAAAGACATGAAAGTGGTGAACGAAACGGCGACCACAGTAACTTTCAACAATGGCACCTACGACAAGACCACCGGCAATGCGTCGTATAAGAGCAAGACAGCCATTTTCCCGATGAACAAGTTCATGTCGCTTCACAAGTCGAAGGGACAGAATCTTGTGGGCTGGCTGGTGTCAGTTTATGGGCTTTGCCTGCTTTTCCTCGCCATTTCCTCACTGTGGATGTTCAAACCAGCCACCAAGCAATTCAAGAAAGGAATGGTGTGGTGCTCAGCAGGTGTGATAATAACCATAGTGCTGCTGATATTCGCTTAGCGCAAGGCTAAACCGAAGGGTGCAGGTACTTGTCGCCTATTCCTATTCCAAACAGAGCAAAATCGTAGATGCAGGGGTCGTCCGGACGCATCTGGCGAAGGATTGCCGTGAGTTCACACACTGTACGGCGGTCGTTGGCATGACGCGTAATCATTCCGAGGGCGCGGGCAGTGTCGCCCACGTGCACATCAAGCGGAATGAAAAGCTGACTTGGCTTGATTTCTGTCCAAACTCCCATGTCAACAATCCCATCGTTGCGGACAAGCCAACGAAGTGCCATGTTGATGCGCTTCAGGGCTGTGTTTTTCAGTTGCGTGGGCAGGCATTGTGAATCAGTGTCGCCACCATTCACTTCGCTGAAAATCTTCTGCATCTCACCGACCAATGTCCACGAAGGAGCATAACCGTTGCCGACATGACAAGCCTGCGCAAAACCATGAAGTGAACCGTATTTTGAGAAAATGGCATGAAAGCCACGGAGCATATAGCGGAAATTGTGGGCAAAGAAAGTGCGGTGAATGTTCATGTCGGGCAATTGCTCATAGGCTTCATCCATCACATAATCATAAGGCTGATTTTCCATTATGCGGAGCATTTTTTCGCAATCGTTGCAAATCATTTTGCGGTTGCCCCAAGCTATAGCAGCCGAAAGGAACGAAACAAGCTCGATGTCCTGCAAACGCTCGAAGCGGCGTGGAAATTGAACAGGGTCGTTCGCTATAAAATCTGTGTTGTTGATGCGCAACGCCTCACGATCGAGGAAGTCACGCAAATTATTAAAATCTTCTCCTTGAAGAGCCATTCTACATTATAATTTATTGAAGAGCAAAATTAGTGAAAAAATCAGTGATGTGGGCCTTAAACCGCGGATTTCTAATCATGGAAGAGGCGGAGGAGTAGGGCCGGCGGCAATAATGCGGCTGTTAAGGAAATCCATTATGCTGCTTCGGTGGTAAACGACAAATTTGTGTTCAAATCCTGAGCGGGTGAAAACTGAAAGGCCATTGGGGACAAGCCCCAAGGTGTTGCGCTTTGATATTGAAACGATTTCATCGTAATTGATTCGTGTTTCGCCCGTCTGGATATTCAAAGAATGGGAACGGAAAACGAAGCCTGTGGCATCGAAAGTGATATGCCCGCCAACGGCTTCCGCGCCACGAAAATAATTAGCCTGAATGGTTTTACCGATAAGATTTTCCATAAATTGATGATATTTAGAAGTTTAAAACAGACAATTATTGATTTTTGGGCGATACAAGGCGCGAGAACATAAAAGTGGTTGCAGCCGTGCCGTCCATAGTAGGTTCGTTGGTTGAATAGTCGCTGTAGTCGTCGTGATAGACGCAAGTAGGACTTTGGAACTGCGCATATTTGTCAGCGTTGCGGAGATGCACTCCGCGCAAGGATTTGAAAATGGCGGTGTAAACAGGACCATCAACAAGTCCGCCAGTGATGGGATAATGCTTGAGATTGGAAAGGGCCGAATGGGGGTCGAGCGGAAAATCGGTGCCCTGAATACCTATAATCATGCATTTTCCCCAAGGATTCACGCCGAAAAGCCAATCACGCATCGCAGTTTCTATTTCCTTATATGTCGTGTCGCCAGTCAGTTCACGATAAGCAATAGCTTGAGTGACGAATGCGACAGTGAGATTATTCGAGCACCAGATGAACGGAATGCCATGAAGAAACGCGTTGCCTTTTGCGCGGTCGGCAACCCGCTGAATACCTGTACGAAGATAACTGGCAAATTCCCCGTCCTTGCAGCTATCAGTTATGATTGACGTGAACACATGGCCAAAATTCATGAATGGATACCATTGGTAATGCCGGGCAGTGTCGGCTCCCATCCATGGAGTTACCGGCTCTTGGCGGCCATAGGCGATGGCATCAGCAAGATATTGCTTTTCTGTCGCTGCGCTGCGACTGTTTCCGTAGAGCATGATTGCGGCAAGTTCCATGTCGTCGGTCCAATTTTCCTCCTCATAAAAATAGGGAGATACGCATGGAGCAGTTTGGCAAGCACCCGGATGAGCTTTGGCTACGCGATAAGCTACTTCAGCCTTTCGGCTAAGCAATGATGAATAGGCAGTGTCGAATCGGGAAAACACATCTGCGCCGAAAGAAAAGGCGGATGAAAATTTCGCAACCGACGAAGCCAGACCTGTGCTGCGGTTAAGATGCCCTTTCAGCCCATAAGGATGCCCACAGCAAGGATAGACTGGGCGTTCACAAGCCTTGCCCCAACCATAGTCAACGCTGTCGTTGGCCGGTAAAGTGGCCATGCGGTGATCGCGGTCGTCGGCAACCTGATTATAGAATGTGGAATCGTTTGGATTCATTTTCAGCAGCCAGTCAAGCCCCCAACGGGCTTCATCGAGAATGTCAGGAATTCCGTTGCTCCCTTCATTGCCTGCCGAATCGAACTTGTCAGCCCAAATATTGCGGGTGAATTTGTAGGCAGCGAGCATGTCGAACACGGCATTTGCCGAAGTTGTGACATATTGCAGATAGTCGGAGGCATCATGCCAACCGCCAGTTGCGTCAACTTTTGTGCCGTCGAGAGCGCCACTTAGCACAAGGCGACCATCGTGGGTGTGGCAACTGTCGCGCAGGAAAGGATTGTAACCGCAACGCTGCTGCCTCATATAGTAAAGCGGCAATTCCTGAAGTCCGTAATAGCAACTGTCGCCAACACGAAAATCGGGCGAAACGGTTGAGCCAGCAATGATGCGATAGGTGCCGGGTGCTGTAACGACACTGAAATCGAGGCGTGCAGTGGCTGCAAATGGAGATTGGGCACCGCAATTGCTGACTGTTTTCAGTTTTATGGTTTTGCCGGTGGCAATGTTTGTGACCTTGAAACTCTTAATTTGTTGAGACTTCTGCAACAGCATGACAGCAACCTTTACATCTTTGCAAAGATAACCGACCTGATTCACGCGTATCCAATTTTCGCAATATGCGGTAGAAGCAATTGCAAGTATGATAATGAGCAGAAAGAACTTTTTCATAACATGGTACTAATAATGCGGTAAAGATAATTAAACGTGGGGGAATAAACCAATAAAACAAAAGGAAAAGTAGCATTTTGCTCAAAAAAGCTGGGACAGATGCGTGGGACAGTTTTCGGCTTTTAATATTCTGATTATCAGAGTGGCCGATGGAGTGTCCCACAAATTTTTTCACCAACTTTGCTGCATTGAGAACTGGGACAACTCGGTGGGACAGTTTGGGACAATGCTGATGCTTGATTTTCAATTGTTTGCAATTGAAATTTGGGCTTTGTCCCGAAATTTTTTCACCAACTATGCTACTCATTGGTGGGACAACTCGGTGGGACAGTTTGGGACAAGGCTGATGGCTGATTTTCAATTGTTTGCAATTGAATTTTCAACTTTGTCCCAAAAGTTTTTCACCAAATGTGCTACCTTATTGGTGGGACAACTAGGTGGGACAGTTTGGGACAAGGCTGATGGCTGATTTTCAATTGATTGCAAATGGATTTTTAGCTTTGTCCCGAAAGTTTTTCACCAACTATGCTACTTA